>NZ_JBLVOC010000011.1:60014-63617 GCF_053543575.1 Glutamicibacter sp. AGC84 | reverse complement strand
GGACCGGGGGAGCCAATGGCGGCGGGCCGTTGCGCACCTGATACCTATCGCACCGAATTCTTGAAGGAACCATGACGCAGCAGATCGCCCTGGGCCAGAAGTTGATCGTTTCCCCGCCGGCCACCTCAGCCAACCTCGGTCCTGGCTTCGATTCGCTGGGCCTGGCCCTGGAATACCGCGACCGCCTCGAAGTGCGCACCGCGCAGTCCAGCAGCGTCGAGATTTTCGGCGATGGGGCGCAGGAGTTGCCACGCGATGAGTCGCATCTGATCATCAAGGAAATGCACCGCTACTGGAAAGACGCCGGTTTTGAACCGGTAGGCGTCCAGCTGGTGGCACATAACAACATCCCGCACGCACGCGGCATGGGATCCTCCGCCGCGGCGATTGTCGCGGCCTACGCCGCCGCCGATGCGCTGCTTCCGGCCCCAGCCCGTGGCGGGACCGAGCGGATCTTCCAGGCGGCTGCAGCGTGGGAAGGGCACCCGGACAATGTGGCTCCGGCGGTCTTTGGCGGGCTGAGCATCTCTGCCACCGATGCCGCCGGCAGCTTCAGCTCGGTGCAGGTGCCCCTGCACCCGGACCTGCGCGCAGTGCTGGCGATCCCGTCCAACGGCTTGTCCACCGAGGTCGCGCGCGGCGCGCTGCCTGCACAGGTCGACCACGCGGTAGCCGCGGCGAACAGCGCGAGCGCCGCGCTGCTGATCCATGCGCTGAGCAACGATCCGCGCCAGCTGCTGGGCGGCACCAAGGACTACCTGCACCAGGACTATCGCGCCACGGCCATGCCCGAAAGCGCGGCGCTGATTGCCAAGCTGCGCGGTGCAGGCCTGGCCGCAGTGGTTTCCGGTGCCGGACCGACCGTGTTGACCCTGGTGGCCAGCGATGAACAGGTCGCTGCCGTGCAAGCGGCCATCGATGAATTCTCTGCAGGATCTCCAGTGTCTTGGCGTGCTGAAGTTCCCAAGCTGGCCGCCAACGGTGTTACAGTAGAAGTGCTGTAACACCATGGCAGGCCGGATAGCTGGGCAGTAGCCCGGTCCGAATCCTTTGTGGCCAGTGTTGATGCGGATAAATTCGGTTCTCGAACCCCATTTCATCCGTCCAGCCGTCCCGGATCTTCCTGCAGTTCGCAGCAACTTTGATATCCCGCATTCAGGTACGTCTTCGTGCCTAGGAGATGTCAGTCTCTCTAATCCACTGCAGTTTTGCCCCGAATTCTGGGCCATCTTGCGGGGAGAAAGTGAAGTAGCCACGAAATCTTCGGCTGCTGAACATCATTTACGGCATAGTGGGCCTGCCTTGAAGCGGCCCATCCTACGAGTCAGAAGGAACTTTCGTGACCGAAACCACGAGCCTCAACGAAGGCGTGGACACCAAGACTTCCGAAAACAAGAGCGCCGGACTGGCCTCTTTGAAAATGACCCAGCTCCAGCAGTTGGCTTCGCAGCTGGGTATCACCGGCGGTTCGCGGATGCGCAAGGCTGATCTGGTCAAGGCCATCGGCGACCACCAGCGCGGTGGTTCCGTTGCCGCCAAGGACGCCAAGGCCGCACAGGAAGCGAAGTCTGCCAAGACCGAAGCTCCCGCAGCGAAGGCTGAAGCTCCAGCCGAGCAGGCCAAGGAAACCAAGACCCGTGCACGTCGTGCGCCAAAGGCCGCGGCCCAGGCGCAGGCCGAGACCGAGAACGCACCAGAGGCCGGCGCGGCTGCTGAAGATCCGGCGGAAAAGCCAGCTCGCGCACGCCGCACCTCGCGCCGCGTGACCGACTCGGGCAAGGTTGCGGCTCCTGCCGAAGCCAACGACGCCGCTACCGAGGCACCAGCCGAGGAGCCCAAGGCTCCACGCCAGCGCCGCAACTCGCGGAACAACAAGCCGGTTGACCAGCCAGCAGAGCAGGTAGCCGAGCAGGCCGAGGCACCGGCGGAGAACGCCGAGAACAACGGCGAAGCACGCGAAGAGCGCCGCGAGCGCGGCAACCGCCGTGAGCGTGGCAACCGCCGCGATCGCAACACCGAGCGCACCGAGCGCACCGAGCGCACTGAGCGCACCGAAGTTGCCGAGTCGGAGAACGCTGAAGAGCGCACCGACCGCCGCGAAGAGCGCCGCGAGCGCAACAACCGCCGCAACGAGCGCAACAACGACCGCAACGAGCGCAATAACGATCGTGCTGAGCGCAATAACGATCGCAACGATCGCAACGATCGCAACAACGACTCGAACGACTCGGAGAACACCGAGGACCGTTCCGAGCGTGGCGACCGCAATGACCGCCGCGAACGCCGCGAGCGCAACAACGACCGCAACGATCGCAATGACCGCAGCAACCGCCGCGAGCGCAACAATGATCGCAACGATCGCAACAACGACCGTAACGATCGCAACAACCGCAACCGCCGCAACCGCCGTGATGACGACGAGCCGCAGCTGAGCGAGGACGACGTCGTATTGCCGATCGCCGGCATCCTGGACGTGCTGGAGAACTACGCCTTCGTGCGCACCTCCGGCTACCTGCCCGGCCCGAACGACGTCTACGTCACCCTGGGCCAGGTCAAGAAGTACAACCTGCGCAAGGGCGACGCCATCGTTGGCGCGATCCGCCAGCCACGCGAGGGCGAGACCCCGAACCCGCGCCAGAAGTTCAACGCCCTGGTGCAGCTGACTTCGGTCAACGGCAAGAAGCCAGAGGACAACCGCGAACGCGTCGAGTTCAACAAGCTCGTCCCGCTGTACCCGACCGAGCGCCTGCGCCTGGAAACCGATCCGAAGCTGGTCGGCCCGCGCGTCATCGACCTGGTCGCGCCAATCGGCAAGGGCCAGCGCGGCCTGATCGTTTCGCCTCCGAAGGCCGGCAAGACCTTGATCCTGCAGGCCATTGCCAACGCGATCACCATCAACAACCCGGAAGTGCACCTGATGATGGTGCTCGTTGATGAGCGTCCCGAAGAAGTCACCGACATGCAGCGCACCGTGAAGGGCGAGGTCATCGCCTCGACCTTCGACCGCCCGGCCGATGACCACACCACCGTGGCCGAGCTGGCCATCGAGCGCGCCAAGCGCCTGGTGGAAATGGGCATGGATGTCGTGGTCCTGCTGGACTCGATGACCCGCCTGGGCCGTGCCTACAACCTGGCCGCTCCGGCCTCGGGCCGCATCCTCTCCGGCGGCGTCGACTCGGCAGCGCTGTACCCGCCGAAGCGCTTCTTCGGTGCAGCCCGCAACATCGAGAATGGCGGCTCGCTGACCATCCTGGCTACCGCCCTGGTGGAGACCGGTTCCAAGATGGACGAGGTCATCTTCGAGGAATTCAAGGGCACCGGCAACATGGAGCTGCGCCTTTCGCGCCAGCTGGCCGAGAAGCGCATCTTCCCGGCAGTGGATGTCAACGCTTCCTCGACCCGCCGCGAAGAGCAGCTGATGAGTGCCGAAGAGGTGCGCATCATGTGGCGCCTGCGCCGCATGCTCTCGGGCATCGATCCGCAGCAGGCACTGGAAGTGCTCACCGGGAAGATCCGCGAAACCGGATCGAACGCGGAATTCTTGATGCTGGTCAACAAGACCACTCCAAACAAGGATTAGCACCACCCACCGCCATGGGGGGG
>NZ_JBLVOC010000011.1:58707-59981 GCF_053543575.1 Glutamicibacter sp. AGC84 | reverse complement strand
CCCCCACGCCATCGGCGCGTAGTGACACCTCGCACGCCGGCCCCGGCCGGCGCAGCGTTTAGAATTGAATTCCAGCAGTGCCCCAGCCGCAATAGCCGGCGGCACTGCGCGGAAAACGCCAACAAGGAAGCACACCCACCATGTTCGAGTCCGTCAAGTCGCTACTAGAAGAGCATGCCGCAATCCAGGCGCAGCTCTCGGATCCAGCGGTGTACGCCGACCAGGCGCTGGCCCGCAAGCTCGGCCGCCGCTCGGCACAGCTGAACGGCATCGTCGAGGCCTACAACAAGTGGCACGCCGCCACCGAGGACCTGGAAGCAGCCAAGGAAATGGCTGACGAGGATCCGGACTTCGCAGAAGAGGTGGAAACCCTCACCGCCGCCCTGCCAGAGCTCGAGGAGAAGCTGCGCCGCCTGCTGATCCCGCGCGACGAGAACGACGGCCGCGACGTAATCCTCGAAGTCAAGGGCGGCGAGGGCGGCGACGAAGCAGCGCTGTTCGCTGCCGACCTGCTGCGCATGTACACCCGTTTCGCCGAGCACAAGGGCTGGAAGGTGGAGATGATCTCCTTCAACGAGTCCGACCTCGGCGGCTACAAGGACGCCCAGGTTGCCATCAAGGGCAAATCGAACGACCCGGCCGAAGGCGTCTACGCCCAGCTGAAGTTCGAAGGCGGCGTGCACCGCGTGCAGCGCGTGCCGGTCACCGAATCACAGGGCCGCATCCACACCTCGGCTGCCGGCGTGCTGGTCCTGCCCGAGGTGGACGAGCCCGAAGAAGTCGACATCCACCAGAACGACCTGAAGATCGACGTCTACCGTTCCTCGGGCCCCGGCGGCCAGTCGGTGAACACCACCGACTCCGCGGTGCGCATTACCCACCTGCCCACCGGCATCGTGGTGGCCATGCAGAACGAGAAGTCGCAGATCCAGAACCGCGAAGCCGCGATGCGCGTGCTGCGTTCGCGCCTGCTGGCCCACCAGCAGGAGATCATCGACAAGGAGAACTCGGCCCAGCGTGCAAGCCAGATCCGCACCATGGACCGCTCCGAGCGCATCCGCACCTACAACTACCCGGAAAACCGCATTGCCGACCACCGCACCGGCTACAAGGCCTACAACCTTGACGCCGTGATGGACGGGGACCTGCAGCCGGTGGTTGAATCCTGCATCCAGATGGACGAGGAAGAGCGCTTGGCAGCGCTGGGCGAGTAACGACGCCTTGGAAGAACTCACTGCCGTACGCCGCCAGGCGATTGCGGCGCTGGCCGACGC
>NZ_JBLVOC010000011.1:50827-58687 GCF_053543575.1 Glutamicibacter sp. AGC84 | reverse complement strand
TCGACGTCGACCTGCTGCTGTGCCACGTGCTGGGCATTGACCGCTCGGAACTGAAGCTGCGCGAACTGCGTGGCGAGGGCCTCGACCCTGGAAGCCGGGAGCAATTCACCGCCCTGGTGGCCGCCCGGCGCACCCGCATCCCGCTGCAGCACCTGACCGGCGTGGCGTACTTCCGCTACCTGGAGCTGAAGGTGGGACCGGGAGTATTCACCCCGCGGCCGGAAACCGAAACCGTGGTGCAGCTCGGCCTTGATTTCCTGGCCGCCCAAGGCATCGGCACCCCGCGGTGCATTGATTTGTGCTCGGGCTCCGGGGCCATTGCAGCGTCCGTGGCCAGCGAAGTGCCAGCAGCCAGCGTCTGGGCCGTGGAGCTCTCGGAGGATGCCATCGGCTACACCCGGGCCAACTGCGAGCCGCACCGGGTCACCGTGCTGCACCAGGATGCCACGGCGGTCCCCGGGGAACTGGAAGGCACCATGGACCTGGTGATCTCCAATCCGCCGTATATTCCGCCCAACGCGGTGCCGCGCGAAGTGGAAGTGCGCGAGCACGACCCGGAAATGGCGTTGTACGGGCTCGGGGAGGACGGACTGGACATTCCGCGTGCCATTACCGCCCAAGCCATGAAGCTCTTGCGTCCCGGCGGCTACTACGTGATGGAACACGCCGAAGTGCAGCACGAAACCGCGGCAGCCATGCTGCGCGCGGCCGGTTTCACGCAGGTAGCTGGCCATGAAGATTTGACCGGGCGCGCCCGCGCCACATCCGGCTACGCGCCGCAATAACCAAACCACACCCAGTGCATGAAAGAATGATCCCGTGAGCACAACATTTTCGGTAAGCAACGAGCAGGAACACGCTGAAGGCATCACCGCAGCCAAGGCCGCGCTGGCGGACAAGCGCTGCATCGTCTTGCCTACAGATACCGTCTACGGGATCGGCGCCGATGCATTCAGCGCCCAGGGCGTGGCGATGCTGCTGGCCGCCAAAGGCCGCAACCGCACCATGCCCCCGCCGGTGCTGATCGCCCAGAGTTCCACCATGGACGGATTGGCCAGGGACATCCCCGAGGCTGCGCGCAAGCTGGCCGAAGCGTTCTGGCCAGGCGGACTGACCCTGATCCTGCAGGCCCAGCCTTCGCTGACCTGGGACCTGGGGGAGACCCGCGGCACCGTGGCGCTGCGCGTGCCCAACGACGACACCGCCCTGGAACTCCTGGGCCAGACCGGCCCGCTGGCCGTGTCCTCGGCCAACCGCACCGGCAACGCGGCGGCGCTGGATGTCGAGCAGGCTTTCGCTCAGCTCGGGGAGTCGGTGGATGTCTACCTCGACGGCGGCCCGCGCGGCGAGGCCGGGGAAGAGGTCCTGCCATCGACCATCATCGATTGCACCGGACAGAACCTGCAGGTGGTTCGCTCGGGCGCGATTTCCATTGAGGAATTGCGCGTGGTCGTCCCTGGCATTCTCGATTTGGGACAGGACGCACCGGAAACCGGCGCATGAGAACATACGTACTGCTCATAGCATTCAGCTTTACGGTTTCGTTCCTGCTCACCCCGATCATCCGCACCCTTGGCCACCGTTTCACCGGCAACCAGCTGGTGCGCGAACGCGACCAGCACGAAAAACCGATCGTGAAGTTCGGCGGCCTGGCGATTATCGCCGCTTTCGCCGCAGGGCTATGGCTGGCCAGCAACTTCCACTTCTTCCGCGGGGTTTTCGGCAATGACGACCCCATCCGGGGAATCGCCTACGCCCTGGGCGTCATCGTGCTCATGGGCCTGGCCGATGACATGTTCGACCTGAAGTGGTGGCTGAAGCTCGCCGGCCAGATCCTGATCGGCTGGCTGGTCGCCACCAACGGAATCGTCATCCAGTCCCTGCCCGTGGGTTCGTGGCAGATCGATGAGCAATGGCTGCAGATTGCGGTGACCATTTTCCTGATCGTGCTGACCATGAACGCGATCAACTTCTCCGATGGATTGGATGGCCTGGCCGCGGGCCTGGCCGCCATTGGCGCGGCGACCTTCTTCGTGTATTCCTATGTGCTGGCCACGCACGTGAGCGCCGATGACTACGCGAACATCGGGGCCTTGCTCTGCGCCTTGCTGCTCGGTGCCTGCCTGGGCTTCTTGCCGCACAACTTCAACCCGGCCAATATCTTCATGGGGGAGACCGGCGTTCTCGCCATCGGCATGATCCTCTCGGTGGCCGCGATCGCGGTGACCGGTGATGTGCAGGGCCTGGAGGCCCGGCGCTTCCGCAACATCCCGGCCTACATGCCGATGCTGCTGCCGATGGTGATCGTCTTCCTACCAGTACTGGACCTTGTACTCTCGGTCTTCCGCCGGCTGGCCAACAAACGCTCACCCTTTTCCCCGGATGCCAAGCACATCCACCACCGGATGCTGGCCCAGGGCCACTCGGTGCGCCAATCGGTAGTTCTGCTCTACCTGTGGGCCGCCGTGATTGCAGTCTCAGTGGTTTCCATCGCCTTCATCCCGGTCATTCTGGTGGTCCCGATGGCCTTGCTGTTGTTCCTAGTGGCAGCGGTTGCAACGTGGCGTCCCCTGGTGATCAAGCGGGTCGAGGCCTTACGCAAGCGCATGGGCAAAGCCTAGCCCGATCAAATAGCAGGGTAACGCACAAGCAATCTGTTTCTATCTCGTGTAGAATTCAATCTGGATCTTCTTTCATCTTCTCTTTAGGGAATAGGTGGAAGTTTCAAGTTTCATCAGCATCGATGGGTGCACGATGGTTCCTCGGTGTTGACGAAGAAAGGTTGCGGACGTGAATTCTGGTTCTGCCCGCGTCAGTGCTTCGTCAGCCCCGAAATCCATCTGGTTGCCGATTCTTGGCTTGTCACTGGTGTATTCGCTGATCGCTACCGCCATATTTTTCCTGATTTCATGGTTGGTTGCCGATCTTCGCTACGCGCTTTCTGGCGCGCTGGCTGCCGGGATTGTGATTGGCTTTTTCGCGATTGGCATTCTCATTGCCGAAGCTGCAGGGCGAATTCGCCACTCGTGGGCCATGCCCGCGTTCTTGGGTGTCTTTGTCATCAAGGTTTTTGGCATCGCCTTCGTGTTGTTGAACCTGGGGTTGCCCGATTGGGTTAATCGCCAGGGATTCGTTCTTGCAGCAGCTATCTCCCTTGTTGCCTGGCAGGTTGGCGAGGTGCGTGCTTTCATGAAGGCGCGCCTGGCTATCTACAACGAGGAATAGAGTATTCCGCGCGACTTTGTGTCGGTGGGGTGCTGTGAGTTTGATAAGCTTACTTCGGGTCATTTTTGGCCGTCCGCTCAACTGCGGGCGGAATACGCAATATGCATCCGCGGGGTAACCCGCAGATGGACCTTCATCAGGGTTGATGCTTCTGGCATGGGCCATGATGGGATCCCCGTTTGATCTTTTCTTCACACGGTGAGAGGCAGTTACCGCCAGTCACCGCCTTTTGCCCGTGACCGTTACTGCAGAGAGGACAGCGCGTTGTTCGCGTTTGCGCTCCCAATGGCCTCAGAAGAAGGCGGCTTCGTACCGCCATCCGTTTCCGATACCCACCTCCCGGATCTTTTCCCGTGGATGGCTGAGTATGGCACGGGTTTCGGCAAGCAGATGCTCATGATCGTTTTGTCGATCGTGCTTATCTCTTGGTTCTTCACCGTGGCCATCAAGAACCCGAAGCTGGTTCCAGGCAAGATGCAGTACATCGCTGAGTCCGGTTACGCGTTTGTACGTAACGGAATTGGCCGCGACATCATCGGCGAGAAGAACTTCCGTCCTTGGATTCCTCTGCTGTTCGCGACCTTCTTCTTCGTACTGCTGAACAACCTCTTCGGCGCGATTCCGTTCCTGCAGCTTCCATCGTTCTCACACGCTGGTTCTGCATACGCGATGGCTATCATCATCTACGGCACCTGGATTGCTGTAGGCCTGAAGAACCACGGTATCCGCTACTTCAAGTTGGCCGTCGTCCCGTCCGGTGTTCCGGGCTGGATCATGCCACTGATGATTCCGTTGGAAATCATTTCTAACTTCATCGTTCGCCCGCTGACGCACTCGCTGCGTTTGATGGCAACGATGCTGGCCGGTCACATGATCGTGATGCTGGCAGCTGCCGGCGCTCGTCACCTGATCGTTGTCCAGGACTCCCTGGCCATGAACGGCCTTGGCATCCTGGTCATCGTTGGCTCGGTCGCCATGTACTTCCTGGAACTGCTGATCATGGTCCTGCAGGCGTTTGTTTTCGCCCTGCTGACCGCGATCTACCTCCAGGGTGCAATCGAAGCCGACGCCCACTAGGCCAACACTTCTTTTCTTCCAACCCATAAAGATCTTCCTTGAGTCGCTCAAGGAATACCTCACAACCTACCGGCAAAAGCTCGGTATCTTGAAAGGAACATAATCACATGTTGCACGGCTCCCTGAATATGATCGGCTACGGCCTGGCTGCTATCGGTTCGGCTATCGGCGTTGGCTTGATCTTCGCTGCCTACATCAACGGTGTTGCACGTCAGCCTGAGGCTCAGCGCATCCTGCAGCCAATCGCCATGCTTGGCTTCGCACTTGCTGAAGCACTGGCCATCCTGGGCCTGGTCTTCGCTTTCGTCATCGGCGCCTAGTCTTTTCGCAACTGTAGTGGCCTCGCCACTATCGCGAGGCGTACACACAAGCGGAAACTAGTAGATAAGGAATAGTGAGAATGAACAGCACTGATTTCATCCTCGCTGCGAGCGAATCGGTCAACCCGCTGTTGCCGAACCCGTGGGAAATTCTCGTCACGGGTGTTGGTTTCGCGGTCCTTCTGTTCATCGTCATCAAGGTAATTGCTCCAAAGTTCGAGCAGTCCTATGAAGATCGCGTCACCGCGATCGAAGGTGGCCTTGAGAAGGCTGAAGCAGCGCAGAAGGAAGCAGAGGAGACCTTGGCACAGTACAAGGCCCAGCTTCTGGAAGTACGCACCGAAGCAAACCGCATCCGTGAGGAAGCTCGTAGCGAAGGTGCTCAGATCCTTGCGGATCTGAAGACCAAGGCAACCGATGAGGCAGCTCGTATCACCGAGCAGTCGCACCGCCAGATCGAAGCTGAGCGCGTATCCGCTCTGGCTTCGCTCCGCACCGACGTGGGCGCATTGGCTACCGAGCTTGCAAGCAAGGTTGTTGACGAAGCTCTGCAGGACGATGCCCGTGCCCAGCGCGTGGTTGACAAGTTCCTGACCGATTTGGAAGCTCAGCAGAACGCAGGTGCATCGAACTAATGGCAAGTGTATCGAGCGAGTCACTGGCAAAGGCTTTGGCGTTCCTGGAACCCAAGCTGGCACTGGCATCTATTGAGCTGCCTAAGGAACTGTTCGCGGTCCTGGAAGTACTGGATGCAAATGCCGGTCTCCGCCGCGCAATGACTGACCCAGCCCGTGGAAATGCCGACAAGGCAGGCCTTTTGGCTCAGCTGCTGCACGGAAAGGTCTCGGCTGACGCCGAGGACGTCGTCGCACAGCTGGCTTCTACCCGCTGGAGCTCGGAACGCGACATTAGCGATGCGCTCGAATCGCTGGCTGTCACTGCGGTCACCGCAGTGGCAGAGCGGCAGGACGGCGCTTCGGGGCTGAACAAGCTGGAGCAGGATCTGTTCTCCTTCATCGAGGTAGTGCGTGGCAATCACGAACTGCAGCGTGCGTTGGATGATGCACAGGCCCCAGTCGAGGCTAAGCGCACTCTCGCGCTGAAGCTCGTGCCTAACGCGTCGCAGACCTCGCAGGTTTTGATCTCCCAGGCAGTTTCGAACCCCCGCGGTTTGAAGCCAGCAGCCTTGGTTGGACGTTTCGTAGAGCTCGTGGCCAAGCGCCAGCAGCGCTGGATTGCCTCGGTAACCAGCTCTGTAGAACTTTCCGAAGCCCAGCTTTCGCGCCTGGAGACCAGCCTGAACAAGCTATACGGTCGTCAGCTCAAGCTCAACGCCACTACCGACCCATCGCTGGTCGGTGGACTGGTAGTCAAGGTTGGCGACGAAGTTGTCGACGCTTCCGTGGCATCACGCGTGGCCGAGTTGCGCCGCGCCTTGGCCAGCTAGGACTCATTGGGCTAGGGAGTGATCCTTCGCCTGGTGTTCCTGGCTGCCAGGACCACAACAGACTTCATTCACATTCGATTCGGTCCAATGGACCGGATCACAATTTAGGAGAGCAGGGACTGCAGATGGCCGATTTGACCATCAATGCCAACGACGTCCGCGATGCCCTAAACGAGTTCGCATCTTCCTACGAACCGGGTAAGGCAGAGCGCACCGAGGTGGGACGCGTCGTCGCCGCGAGCGACGGCATCGCCAGAGTGGAAGGCCTTCCTTCCGTCATGGCCAACGAGTTGCTGAAGTTCGAAGATGGCACCCTGGGCCTGGCCCAGAACCTCGATACCCGCGAAATCGGTGTCGTTGTGCTTGGTGACTTCACCGGCATCGAAGCTGGCCAGAAGGTAGAGCGCACCGGCGAGATCCTTTCGGTTCCAGTCGGCGACGGCTACCTGGGCCGCGTGGTCGACCCGTTGGGCGAGCCACTGGACAACCTGGGGCCAATCGCTGCCGAGGGCCGTCGCGCCCTGGAGCTGCAGGCACCAGGCGTGACCCAGCGCAAGAGCGTGCACGAGCCAATGCAGACCGGTCTGAAGGCTATCGACGCCATGATCCCGATCGGCCGTGGCCAGCGTCAGCTGATCATTGGCGACCGCCAGACCGGCAAGACCGCTATCGCGGTTGACACCATCCTGAACCAGCGTGCTAACTGGGAATCCGGCGATCAGACCAAGCAGGTCCGCTGCGTCTACGTGGCAATTGGCCAGAAGGCATCGACCATCGCTGCCGTTCGCCAAACCCTCGAAGAGCAGGGCGCACTGGAGTACACCACCATCGTGGCGTCTCCGGCATCCGACCCGGCCGGCTTCAAGTACTTGGCTCCATACGCAGGCTCGGCCATCGGCCAGCACTGGATGTACGGCGGCAAGCACGTTCTGATCGTCTTCGATGATCTGTCGAAGCAGGCTGAAGCCTACCGTGCCGTGTCCCTGCTGCTGCGCCGTCCGCCAGGACGCGAAGCCTACCCAGGCGACGTCTTCTACCTGCACTCCCGCCTGCTTGAGCGTTGCGCCAAGCTGTCGGACGAGCTGGGTGCAGGTTCGATGACTGGCTTGCCAATCATCGAAACCAAGGCCAACGACGTGGGCGCGTTCATCCCGACCAACGTCATCTCGATCACCGACGGCCAGATCTTCTTGCAGTCGGATCTCTTCAACGCCAACCAGCGTCCAGCTGTCGACGTGGGTATTTCGGTATCCCGCGTTGGCGGTTCGGCACAGGTCAAGGCCATGAAGAAGGTCTCCGGTACCTTGAAGCTGGAATTGGCCCAGTACCGCGACATGCAGGCATTCGCAATGTTCGCCTCGGACCTGGATGCTGCTTCCAAGCAGCAGCTGACCCGTGGTGCGCGCCTGATGGAACTGCTCAAGCAGGGCCAGTACACCCCGTACCCGGTTGAGGACCAGGTCGTTTCGATCTGGGCCGGCACCAACGGCTACCTGGACGATGTCCCGGTTGAGGATGTACGCCGCTTCGAGGGCGAGTTCATCGACTACCTGCGCCACCGCACCGATGTACTGACCGTGATTGGCCAGACCGGCAAGCTGGAGAACGAGACTCTGGAAGCCATGAAGACCGCTGTTGCGGACTTCAAGGCCGGCTTCTTCGGCGAAGGCGACGACAAGCTTGTCGCCGCCGGGCACGAAGAGCACGACGCTCTCGATTCCGAGTCCGTTGACCAGGAAAAGATCGTCAAGCAGAAGCGCTGACAATTTCCTTGCCAAGGGGGAGCGGGGG
>NZ_JBLVOC010000011.1:48010-50787 GCF_053543575.1 Glutamicibacter sp. AGC84 | reverse complement strand
CCCCTCCCGAGGTAGGGGATAAGGAAAGGACACACATGGGAGCCCAGATTCGGGTCTACCGCCAGAAGATCGGATCGACCAAGTCGATGCGCAAGATCTTCAAGGCGATGGAACTGATCGCTGCATCCCGCATTGGTAAGGCACGTACGCGTGTCTCGGCCTCGCTGCCGTATGCCAATGCGATTACCCGTGCAGTAACCGCCGTCGCGTCCCAGGCCGATGTCGAGCATCCACTGACCACCGAGCCGGCGCAGGTACGCCGCGCCGCGGTCTTGGTGATGACTTCGGACCGAGGACTTGCCGGGTCCTACTCCGCCAGCGTTCTGAAGCAGGCAGAGCACCTCGTGGAACTCCTGCGTGAAGAAGGCAAGGAAGTCAAGACCTACTTGGTCGGCCGCAAGGCCCAGGCTTACTTTGATTTCCGTTCACGCGAGTACGCACGAGTGTGGACCGGGGAAACTGATTCCCCGCGTTTCGAAACCGCACGCGAGCTGCGCGATGTCCTCCTGGAGGACTTCGACACCGATTTCGAGCAGGGTGGCGTGGACGAGATCCACGTCGTCTACACCCAGTTCAAGTCGATGGTCACGCAGGAACCGACGGTCATCCGTCTGTTGCCGTTGGAGGTTGTCGAGGATGAATCCGAGACTCCAACCGACGAGCTGTTGCCACTGTACGAGTTTGAGCCATCGCCGGAAGAAGTGCTTGACGCACTGCTTCCGCGCTACATCGATTCTCGACTGTTCAACTGCCAGTTGCAGTCCGCTGCTTCCGAGCTCGCTGCCCGCCAGCGCGCCATGAAGGCCGCAGGCGACAACGCTGGTGAACTGATCAAGAAGTACACCCGATTGCTCAACAATGCCCGTCAGGCTGAAATCACCCAGGAGCTTTCGGAAATTATCGCCGGCGCCGACGCGCTGAACAGCTAATTACCGATACTCCGACCAGACAAGAAGTGAGAAAGATGACTGCCCAACTCAACGAGCAGGTTACCGCAGGGGCCATCGGTCGCATCGCGCGCGTGACTGGCCCGGTCGTGGACGTCGAGTTCCCAGCCGACGCACTGCCTGCTATCTACAACGCACTGACCGCTGAGCTGACCCTCAACGGCGAAACCAAGAAGATCACCTTCGAGACCAGCCAGCACCTCGGTGAGGGCCTGGTCCGTGCAGTATCGCTGCAGGCCACCGACGGCCTGGTCCGCGGTGCTTCGGTGACCGATACCGGCGCTGCCATCTCCGTCCCAGTAGGCGACGGCGTCAAGGGCCACATCTTCAACGTTCTGGGCGACGCCCTGGACGTTGACAACTCGGAGATCCAGGTCACCGAGCGTTGGCCAATCCACCGCCAGCCTCCGAAGTTCTCGGAGCTCGAGGGCTCGACCGAAATGCTGGAAACCGGCATCAAGTCGATCGACCTCCTGACCCCGTACATCAAGGGCGGCAAGATCGGCCTGTTCGGCGGCGCCGGCGTTGGCAAGACCGTGCTGATCCAGGAAATGATCACCCGTGTTGCACGTAACTTCGGTGGTACCTCGGTATTCGCCGGTGTTGGCGAGCGCACCCGTGAAGGCAACGACCTCTGGGTCGAAATGGACGAGGCAAACGTCCTGAAGGACACCGCACTGGTGTTCGGCCAGATGGATGAGCCACCTGGAACCCGTTTGCGCGTGGCTCTGTCGGCTCTGACCATGGCGGAATACTTCCGCGATGTCCAGAACCAGGATGTGCTGCTGTTCATCGACAACATCTTCCGCTTCACCCAGGCCGGTTCCGAGGTGTCGACCCTGCTGGGCCGCATGCCTTCCGCCGTGGGCTACCAGCCGAACTTGGCCGATGAAATGGGTCTGCTGCAGGAACGCATCACCTCGACGAAGGGCCGCTCGATCACCTCGATGCAGGCTGTCTACGTCCCGGCCGATGACTACACCGACCCGGCTCCAGCAGCAACCTTCGCCCACTTGGATGCAACCACCGAGCTGTCGCGTGAAATCGCGTCGCGCGGCCTGTACCCGGCGATCGACCCGCTGACCTCGACCTCGCGAATCCTGGATCCGCAGTACATTGGCCAGGATCACTACGATGTAGCCATCCGCGTGAAGGCCATTCTGCAGAAGAACAAGGAACTGCAGGACATCATCGCGATCCTCGGTATCGACGAGCTGGGCGAAGAGGACAAGATCGTCGTTGCCCGTGCACGCCGTATCCAGCAGTTCCTCTCGCAGAACACCTACACCGCAAAGCAGTTCACCGGTGTCGAGGGCTCGACCGTATCGATCAAGGACACCATCGAAGGCTTCAAGGCCATTTGCGATGGCGAATTGGACCACATTGCAGAGCAGGCGTTCTTCAACATCGGCGGTCTTGACGACGTCGAGCGCCAGTGGGCCGAAATCCAGAAGGCCAGCTAATTATGGCTGAGCTTCAGGTCGAAATCGTCGCGGCTGACCACTTCGTGTGGTCGGGCGCTGCGAAGCTGGTCAAGGCTCGTTCGGTGGACGGCGAGATCGGTGTTCTGCCCGGTCACGTTCCGATGCTGTCCGTGCTTGCCGCTGGGGACCTGGAAATCGAACCGGTTTCCGAGTCCCGCTTCTCGGTCCAGATCGACGGAGGCTTCTTCTCTGTTGATTCGGATCGCGTAGTGATCGTTGCTGACAACGCTGTGCTTGGTACCGCAGCGTAGGCGATGAATTGTTTGAGATAACCGCACCAGTTCTGATCGCGTTGCTGATCCTGATCGGCATCGCCATGTTCTTCGGGGCCATGGCCGTGGGGGGG
>NZ_JBLVOC010000011.1:38797-47964 GCF_053543575.1 Glutamicibacter sp. AGC84 | reverse complement strand
CCCCCCACGCTGGGCACCTTCGATGCATCCATCCTGGCGCCTTCGGGCAAATGGATGATGGTCATCGGCCGCTACGGCGGAGCGCATGTGGACCTGTTGCGGTTTTTCTCTGTCTCCCCGGTCCCGAGCTTCGTGATCGAGCGCCGTGGCCTGGATATCACCGGGACACGCCAGCCCACCGATGAGGAAACCTCGCGGATCCCGCCAGGATTCATCATCGTAATGCTGGTGCGCAGCGGTGATGAGCTGCTGCTGGCCATGGACTACCGCGACTACACCGGCTTCTCGGCCTGGCTCGAAGCCGGGCCGATCGCCGGGAGCTGGCAGATCTAGAACTTGGTAAAGCAAAACCGCCGTTGCAGATGCACGGGCGGTTTTCGCGTTCCCTGGCCGGGCAATGCTGGCAGGCTGCGTTGGCAGGCTGGGGGGGCCGCTGCGGATCGCCTGCGTGCTCGGCGCACTGCTCAGCTGCGCGTGGCGGCTTGGGGGAGCACCTCCGGATCCCGGGCACCGCAGCCACCGATCCGGAAACGGCCGGCAGGAACTGCGCTGAGTGCGAAATGCCTGGGCGCGTGGCGCAGGACGTAGTTGACTGTTCCCATGAAACGAACCTTGATCCTTGGCGGCACCGCGTGGCTCGGCCGCGAGCTGGCGCGGCAGCTGATCCGCAGTGGCCACGAAGTCACCTGCTTGGCGCGCGGCAATTCCGGCGAGGTTGCCCAGGGCGCGCAGCTGGTGCGTGCCGACCGGAGCCAGCCCGGGGCCTATGAAGCCGTGCAGGGCATCGAATTCGACTCGGTCATCGAGCTGTCCTATGAGCCGCAATGGGTGCACGAAGCGCTGGCGGCCCTGGCCGCGACTGCGCGGCACTGGACCCTGGTTTCCTCCATCTCGGTGTATGCCAGCTCGCAGCTGCCCGGTGCCGGCGAAGACGCGCAACTGCATGATCCGTCCGATCCCGGCGACTACGGGCATGCAAAGGTCCTTGCCGAACGGGCCAGCACAGCGATGGTTGCCGACCGGTTGCTCATTGCCCGTCCGGGGCTGCTTGCCGGACCTGGCGATCCCAGCGACCGCTTTTCCTACTGGGTTTCGCGCCTGGCCTTGGCCGGTGCCGGCCAGGTCCTCATCCCGCCAACCGCGGGCCGCCATGTGCAGGTGATCGACGTGCGCGATGCCGCCGCGTGGATCATCGACTCCGCCGCGCGTACGCTGACCGGAACCTTCAACGTGGCCGGAACATCCCATGGCTTCGCCCAATTCCTCAGTGCTGCTGCGCGGATTGCGGGATTCAGCGGGGAACTGGCCACAGCCCAGGACGCATGGCTGCGCGAACGCCAGGTCAATTACTGGGCCGGGGCGCGTTCGCTGCCGCTGTGGCTTGCGCTGGAGGACCACGGCTTTGCCCAGCGCAGCAACCAGCGGTACGTCTTGGCCAATGGCCCGGAGCGGGACCTGGAGGACTTGCTCGGCGACGTGCTGGCCGATGAACGGGCTCGCGGACTGGACCGGTCCCGGCGTGCTGGCCTGGCCCGGGCCGAGGAGCTTGAGCTGCTCCGCCAGCTCGCGCGGATCCGGCAGGGCTAGCGCAGTCCGGGATGTTTCGGTGGGCTAGAGGTATTCCCCGTTGCGGATCGTCTGGACCAGCTGCAGATTAGCATCCAGGATCAGTGCATCGGCGGCGAAGCCGTAGTGCAGGGAACCGACTTCGTCGGCCAGGCCGATCAGCGAGGCGGGGATGGACGTAGCCGAGTTGACCGCCTGGACCAGTGAGACCCCGGCCTGCACAGCGCGCTGCACGATTTCCAGCAGCGTGCAGGTGCCGCCGGCCAGGGAATTGTCGCTGGCCAGCCGTGCCTGGCCCAGGGCCACATTCACATCCTGCGGGCCGAGGGTGTACTGCCCATCGGCCAAGCCGGTGGCCGCCATGGAATCGCTGACCAGCAAGATGTTCTCCGCACCGACCAAGCGGAAGACCAGGCGCACGGTATCGGGGGACAGGTGCACCCCGTCGGCGATCAGCTCCACGAACGCATTGCGGTTCACCGCCTCTTCTAGGCAGGCGGCCACCGGACCGGGTTCGCGGTGGTGCAGCGAAGGCATGCCGTTGAACAGGTGGGTGACCGTAGGGCGTTCGGTGAAGCCGTCCACCCCGGCGCTGCGCAGCTGTTCGCGGGCAAAGCGCAGGGAATCCGCGGTGATCTGGGCGCTGGCATCGGTGTGCCCCAGCGACGGGACCACGCCGTGGGAGACCAGCTGCTCAACGAGTTCCTCGCTGCCGGCCAATTCCGGAGCGTAGGTCATGGTGCGCAGCTGGCCGCGGCTGGCAGCCACCAGCTCGCTGACGAATTCCGGATCCGGATCCTGCAGGAAGCGCGGGTCCTGGGCGCCGCAGCGGGCTACGGAGAGGAACGGGCCTTCGGCATGGATGCCGGCAATCTGGCCGGCCTCCGCCAGCTCGGCGAGCAGCTCGGCGGCCTCGATCATGGACGAGGGCTCTGCGGTGACCAGCGACGCGAGCAGGGTAGTGGTGCCCGAGCGGTGCAGGTACTCCACCGCTTCGGTGACGCTCGAATGATCCGGTGCCGAGAAGTCCGCGCCGAGGGCGCCATGGCAATGCAGGTCGATCAGGCCCGGGATGATGATGGATCCGGGGGCTACCTCGCGTACCGGGTAGTCGGCAGCATCGGCCAGGGCGTTGAAGTCATCGCGGTTGCCGGCAAAGCGGATGCGGTCGCCTTCCACGGCGAGCACGCCATCGGTGACCTTGAGGCCATCGGAAATCAGGGTGGCATGAAGGGCGTAGCGCGTCGTAGTCATGTTCCCAGCTTAGAAGAGAGAACGCGTCCAGTCACCGACTCGACGGATTATTTTCTCAGCGGACTTGGCATTTAGCGATCCGGGAACGCAGCGGACCCAGTGCGCCGGGCTCCTGGCCAAGGCGAGGCGCTATCTGCCCTTGCCTGCAGGATCTTCGGAAGCCGGCGCGTTGCCGGTGGCCAGGGCTTGCAGGGCCTGCAGCGTGCTGGTCTTCGTGCCGGAGGCCAGCTGCGCTTCGCGCGCGGAGTGCGCGGCGGCCCGGTTCTGCCTGATGCTGCCGGCCCGGTTCTTCATTGACCGGTAGGCCCTGCGGAACATGCGGTAGAGGAAGAAGCCGATGGCAATGGCAACGAGTCCGAGCACGGCAGCCAGTACGGGAACCAGCACAGCTGCGAAGACGAGAACCAGCGCGCCAAGATCTTCTGCCAGGCTGCGCACCCATTGGGTGATGGGTTCGGGCACGGCATTGGTCGCCGCGGTCATCGACGATTTGCCCAGGCTCACCGACAGCGCGGAGCCCGCACCGAGCAGTCCGGTGAGGACGGCAACCTCGACTCCCGAATTGGCGCCAAGGCCGATGCCAACCAGGGCGCCGAAAACAGGCCGCAGCCACACCGAGATGGTTTCCATGGACAGATTGAGGAAAGGGATCTTATCCAGGCCGGCCTCGCCGATGGCAAGTACGGCACAGATCGCCAGGACCCACGGATTGGTGATGCTTTGAGGAATCTGCCGTGCCGCAGAAGCGATCATGTCAGGTGCGGTATCGGGGATCACGAGTCCCGCGATGCCCAGGGCCAATACCGTGAAATACGGCCGCAGGCCCGCAGCGGAACCGCTGCCAATGGCCATGAGCGAAGCTGTCAGCGGATCCAATGGACCTCCCGAGCCTGGCGGCCCGGGCCGTGCGGCACCGAGCGCTTTTGGTAGAGGAGATCAGACTAGCAGTCGGGATGCAGTTTTCTGCAGGGCCAAACTAAGGCTGCCAGGCAGCTCGGGGAGGACCCGCAACCCTAGAAGAGGCGTCCTGCCGAGTCGTCGACTCCGCGCATTGCGTCGTAATCCAAGGTGAGGCAGCGGATGCCGCGGTCTTCGGCCAAGGTGCGGGCCTGCGGCTTGATCTGCTGGGCGGCGAAAATGCCGGTAACCGGCTTGAGCAGCGGGTCGCGGTTCAGAAGCTCCAGGTAGCGGGTCAGCTGTTCCACTCCGTCGATATCGCCACGGCGCTTGAGCTCTACGGCAACCGTGGCGCCCTTGGCATCACGGGCCAGGATATCCACCGGACCGATGGCGGTCATGTATTCACGGCGGACCAACTGGTGGCCAGCGCCGAGCAACTCGATCTGCTCGGCCAGCAGGCGCTGCAGGTCGGCTTCGACGCCATCCTTGATCAGCCCCGGATCGGTGCCCAGGATGTGGGCCGAGTCGTGCTCGAAGCTATGGAAGTGGATGGTCAGCTTGTCATCGGTCTTCGCACTGGACACGGTCCAGGTAGCGGTGGCACCCAATGCAGCGGCGTCCTCATCGGGATCTGCCTCACGCAGGATCAACGGCGGATTCATCCAATTCAGCGGCTTGTAGCTGCCGCCGTCCGAGTGGATGAGTACCGAGCCGTCGGCCTTGACCATGATCAAGCGGGTCGCCAACGGAAGGTGGGCTCGAAGACGGCCCTCGTAATCAACTGAACACTTCGCTACCACTAAACGCACCCCACACACTTTACTAGCTGGTTGCGACTTGTGCCGGGAGATACGGCATGATTAAAGACATGCCACGTTCCAACCGCCCGCGCCGCTCCAAGAATTCCCGACCCGCCCAAGGCCGGAACTCCGGCTCCGGCTACGGTTCCGGGGATGAAGAGCAGGGCTACGGTTCGGGCCAGGAAGAGTGGATGCAGCGTGCCCGCTTCGGCGTGGTGCTGCGCCAGGATGCCCCCGACGGCCAATGGCATGTGCGCAAGATTGCGCCGATGAACGCCAACAAGCCCTATTCCTGCCCGGGGTGCCCCCGTTCCATCGGAGTTGGAGTTGCCCATGTTGTCGCCTGGCGCGCGGACCACTGGTCGGGCGATGACGCCGCGGCCAACGCGCGCCGCCACTGGCATCCGCACTGCTGGGAAACCCGTTCCTACCGCTACTAGGACAGCTGCCTGGAGGGGCAGGTGCTAGCGGCGGTCCTGCCGGGCGATGAAGACTTCGCGCAGCAGGATCATGGCGCTGGCTGCCACCGGGATGGCCATGAGCGCACCGGTGACCCCGGCCAGGGTGCCGCCGGCAATCACCGAGATCACCGCGACCGCGCCGGGCACTGCCACCGCACGGCGCATGATGCGCGGCGAAACGAAATACGCCTCGACCTGCAGGTAGCCGAAGTAGCACACCGCGTAGATCAGGGCGGTCTGCCAGCCCAGTGACAATGTCACCAAGGTAACCAGCACGCCGGCGATCACCCCGCCGACCAATGGGATGAAGGCCAGCATCGCCACCAGCAAGGTGAGCAGCGCGGTGAACGGAACGCCCAGGATGCTCATCAGCACCAGCGCCACCAGGCAGTTCAGTATGGCCACAGTGGCTTGGCCCATCACGTAATTGCCCACGGAGCGGGTAATGCGCACGGTCAATTCGGCCACGCGGTCGCGTTTGGAGCGCGGGGCCAGGCGCAGCGAGAAGCCCATCATCCCTGGCAGCGAAGCCAGGAAGTAGATGGCCAGCACCAGCACGATCAGCACGCCGAACATGGACTGGGCGACGGTCTGCGATACGCCCAGGACGCCGCCGAACACATTGGTCACCGCGCCCGAATCGCCAAAGAAACGGTCGACCTCGGTAGTGATGCGCTGGGAAATCGCGTATTGCCGGTCGATTTCCCGGACCCAATCGCTATTGAGGAAATCATCCACGATTTCAGGCGCCCGCGTGATGAAGGCGGTGATCTGGTTGACCAGGGTAGGGATGATCAAGGCCATGAAGCCGCCGAAGATCGCCAGCAAGCTGACCATGGTCGCGGCCACGGCCAGCGGACGGGTCATTCCCTTGCGCATCATGAAGCGCACAATCGGATCAAGGCCCAAGGCGATGAACAGCGCAATGGCAATCCAGGTCATCAGCGAACCGACGTTGGTCAGCAGGTAGTAGCCGCCCAGGGCGATGCCCACGCCAATGGTGCCCAAGAAGCCCATGGAAATAGGGTGCAGCGCCGGAATCGGTTCCGGCGAGCCATCCAGCGGATGCTCCGGTTCCTCGCCCAGGGCCGCACTGCGCTGCGGGGTGTTGAGCATCTTGCCCACGCGTTCGGCGATCTTCTTGGACCAGCCCTCGCGGGACGGATTAGCGCCCGTCGGCGCAGCGCCCGGATAACGGGCCTGCGCGCTGGCGGCCGCAGGTGATTCCGGTTGGGAATTGCCCTCATGAGGCTGGGAATGCGCTGTGGATTCCGGGCCGGAGGTTGCCGGCCCGGAAGAGCGATCCGACGCGTCGGAACGCTGCTCGGGTACGTGCTTATCGCGATGCGGGTGCGGCTGATCAGGCTCCATGGGTCAGAGCATATCGCGCATCGGCCACTGTTAAGTGGTTCAAGACACCGTGCTGTTGCGTTGTTGAGCCAGTTCACAGGCGCGGATCGGAACCATGATCGGCCGCAACTCGTTAGACTTGTCAAAGAACAGCTGTGAGACGTAGGCGAATAGGTGAACTTGTGCGAAAAGTAATCTCCGTGATCGCGATGCTGCTGGGGGCCGCGGCCCTGGTAGTCGGCATCGGACAGAAGACCTTTTGGGCCCCGCCCGAAACGGTGACCGCGAGCATGCCGCAACTAGCTGATGAGGCACCGCTGACCTTGATTGAATCCTCGGTCAACGACCCCAAGCTGGACCCGGTGGAACTGGTGATCAAGTCGAAGGGTGAATTCACTGCTTCCTTGGGCCGCGACTATGACGTCGAGGCGTGGATCGGCGATGCATCGCATGTATCGGTCACCGGCATCGACACCGAAAACCACAAGATGATCGCCGAGCACGCCAAGGGCAAGGCCGATGCGCCTAATCCCGCCGGTGATGACATCTTCTTCGACTCGCAGACCGCGGATCAGACCATGACCTACCGCTGGACCGCTCCGGATTCCGGCGACTGGTCCTTGCTGCTGGCCGCAGGCGGAAAGGATGCCGCTCCGGTGGATATCTCGGTAACCTACGCGAACGACGACGCCATGCCATTTGCCCTGCCGCTGATCATTGCCGGCTCGCTGCTGCTGGTCTTCGGACTGGCCCTGCTGGTCATGCGCCCGGGCAAGCCGAAGAGCGGGGCGAACACCCAGCACTCGGTCGCCGCCGTGGCCGTGGTGGCCCTGGCGATCTCCGGTGTTTCTCTGCCCATGGCGCCAAGCGACGAGTCCAGCGCCAAGCCTTCGGAATCCGAGCAGAAGTCGCAGGACGCCAAGGCGTCCGATGATGCCAAGGGCTCCGAGTCCGCCTCTTCCTCGGTTGAAGAAGTATCCAGCTTCCCGGTCATCACCGAAGAGCAGCTCAAGCGCGTTCTGGCTGATGCCCAGAAGCAGGTAGCCAAGGCCGATGAGAAGAGCGACGCCAAGGCCCTGGAACCACGCACCGCCGGTGCGTTCAAGTACCTGCGCGATAAGCGCTACGACATGCTCAAGGAGAAGTTCGAGGTAGACAAGCCGCTGGCGCTCAATACCCAGGTCATCCGCTCGGCCGCTGTGCCGAATGCGAATGAAGCCAAGTTCCCCCGCGTAATCTCCGTGGTGACCGCGAAGAACAATGATGCCGACACCCTGCCGCAGGCGCTGACCCTGGTGCAGGCCAACGCCCGCGATAACTTCAAGGTGGTCTTCGCCGGCCAGATGTTGCCGAACTCCACCTTCCCGGGCATCGCCGTTGGCGACCCGTCGACCAAGCAGCTTGCTGCCAACGCCGAGGGCCTGCAGATGACCCCGGAGAAGGCCCTGGAAGCACTGGGCAAAGTGCTGACCGATGGCAATGCCAAGGACAAGGACAAGTTTGCCGAATCGGACTTCATCAAGGCGGTGCACGCAGCCCAGAAGGATGAGTCCAAGGAAGCCAACGAGGCGGACGTCAAGTACAACCGCACGGTCACCAAGGGCGACACCAAGGTGGTTTCCACCCCGGATGGCGGAGCGATTGTTACCGGCAAGCTGAACAACAAGGCGCTCTTCGTGCGCACCGAAGACGCTGACCCGCTCAAGAGCACCGACAAGCTGACCGAACAGCTGCTGGGATCCAGCTCCTCGAACGGCGACGTGGAAAGCACCTACGCCGAACCGGTGATGTTCTACCTGCCAGCCGACGGTTCCAAGGACAAGATCCAGCTGATCTCTGCAAGCCAGATCCTGCTCGATGTGAAGGAAGTTGACTAACCCCCATGACTGATCAGAACATTCCCTCAACCCGCGGTGCGGTAGATCTCTCCGCCCTGGCCAGCCAAGGCCCGGAAGCTACCGGCAGCATGCCGGCTGGTCCGGCAAGCTGGACCACCAATCTGGATGAGGCTGCGTTCCAGCAGTTCGTCGGCATGTCCCAGCAGGTACCTGCCATCGTTTCCCTCGGCTCGCCTCGCGTGCAGGTCTCGGCAGACCTGGATGCGACGCTGCGCAAGCTGGTGGATGCCAAGGGCGGCAAATTCATCCTCGGCCTGGTGGATGCGGAAACCTACCCGCAGATCGCCCAGGCCTTCCAGGCCCAGCAGATCCCGATGGTGGTGGCGCTGATCAAGGGCCAGCCGGTGCCGCTGTTCCAGGGTCCTGCCGAGGAACAGCAGATTGTCCAGGTTTTCGCACAGCTTGAACAGCTCGCAGTCCAGCAGGGCATGAGCGGTACCGCCCCGGCATTCTCCGGGCAGGCCGGCGAACCTGAACCAGAGCTGCCGCCGCTGCACCAGAAGGCCGTGGACGCCATCGATGCCGGGGACTACGCCGCCGCCGAGGCCGCCTACCTGGAAGCGTTGAACGAGAAGCCGAACGACAAGGACGCGCAGATCGGCGTGTACCAGGTTCGACTGCTCTCGCGTACGCACAACCTGGATCTGAACAAGTCCCGCGAGCAAGCCGCGCAGAACCCTGAAGACATCGCAGCCCAGCTGGATGTAGCAGATCTGGACGTGGTGGGCGGGCATGTCGAAGATGCCTTCGCCCGACTGGTTTCGCTGATCTCCCGCCTGGCTGATGAAGACCGCGAGCGGGTCCGCCGTCGCCTGATTGAGCTCTATGCGGTGATCGGCAACAGCGATCCACGCGTAGCTGCCTCGCGGCAGAAGCTGGCACGCGTACTCTTCTAGGCTGACGTCCAGGGACTGGACCAAGCAGTTCAACCGCCGCGA
>NZ_JBLVOC010000011.1:33987-38777 GCF_053543575.1 Glutamicibacter sp. AGC84 | reverse complement strand
GCGGCGGTTGTCTTATACCTGGGTTTAACTCCAAAGGATGATGCGTTCTGACTAGGGGCATTGCTAGCCTTAAGCTATGAATCAGATCGCACTGGACATTCGGGGTCTTGCCAAGCAATTCGGCGCCAAGATTGCCGTGAACAACGTCAGCCTGCAAGTTCCTGCGGGTTCCTTCTACGGTCTTGTCGGACCCAATGGTGCCGGCAAGACCACCATGCTTTCCATGGCCACTGGATTGCTGCGCCCGGATTCAGGCCAAGCGCTGGTCAACGGCGTGGATATCTGGGCTGATCCGCAAGCGGCCAAGGCCACCTTGGGAGTCCTGGCTGATGGCGTGCGCCAGTTTGACCGGCTGACCGGCCGCCAGCTGGTGACCTACTCGGGATTGCTGCGCGGCATGGAACGCGCAGAAGTTGCCCAGCGTACCGAAGACCTGCTGCGCGTGATGGATTTGCTCGATGACGGCGACAAGCTGGTGGTGGACTACTCGGCCGGCATGACCAAGAAGATTTCCTTGGCTACCGCGATGATCCACTCGCCAAAGCTCTTGGTTCTGGACGAGCCGTTCGAGGCGGTGGACCCGGTATCTGCGGCGAATATCCGCGACATCCTGAATAACTACGTTGAATTCGGCGGCACCGTCATCGTTTCCTCGCATGTGATGGACCTCGTCCAGCGCATGTGCACGCATGTCGCGGTCATTTCCGATGGCATGCTCAAGGCGCAGGGCACCGTGGATGAAGTCCGCGGCGGCATGAGCCTGGAAGATCGCTTCGTCGATCTGGTGGGCGGCCGCGCCAATAATGAGGGGCTGTCATGGTTGCGCACGTCCTAAGCCTGAAACTGCGCTTGCTCGCCAACGGCTTCAAGCGCTCCGTCGGCCAGCTCATCGGCGTCATTATCGGTGGCCTGTACGCACTGGGCATGATCACCATGCTGACCTTGGCCATGTGGTTTACCGCCGGCGATATTCCTTTCCAGAGCGAAATCTTCACCCTGATCGGCTCGGCCGTGGTGCTGGGCTGGGCCATCATCCCGCCGCTGCTGACCGGTGTTGACCTCACCCTGGAACCTTCACGCTTTGTCCACTTCGGGATTCCGGAAAAGACCTTGGGGCCAGCGCTGGTGCTGGCTGGCTTCATCTCGATTCCCGCGGTGCTGACCATTGCGGGCCTGCTCGGCGCCTCGCTGATGTGGCGCTTCGATGCGGGCGCGCTCATGCTGGCCCTGCTGGCAGCGGTGGCGACCGCGGTGATGGCGATTCTTCTTTGCCAGTATCTGGTGATCATGGCGACCGCACTGCGGGCCAAGCGCCGATTCCGTGAATTGACCTTCGTGCTGCTGTTCGTGGTGCTCATCGCCTTGGGGCCGATCGTGACCTCGGCATTGGCTGCCGCGCAGAGCATGAGCGACTGGATCCAGCCGATTGCCTCGGTCTTGGGCTACACCCCGTTGGGTGCCTTTGCCGCGATTCCCGGGGCTTTTGCCTCGGCGCACTACGGCCAGATGGCGATCCATCTGGCGCTGGGCTTGCTCTATCTTGGCGGACTCTACCTGCTGCTGGCTCGAGCTACCGCCAAAGCCACGGTGACCCCGCCGCCAGAGCAGCGCGCTGCCACGGCCAAGGGGCTGGGCTTCTTCAAGTTGATGCCGGCCACGCCAACGGGCGCAGTGGCTGCCCGCGCACTGACCTACTGGTTCAAGGATCCGCGCTATGCCATTGGCGTGCTCATTGTGCCGATGCTGCCGTTGCTCTTCTGGTTCACCGGCAACCAGACCGGCAGCTACGTGATGATGTTCCTGCTGGGCCCGTTGATCGGCATCTTGATGGGCTTCTCCATCTCGGCCGACATTTCCTATGACAACACCGCCTTTGCGCTGCACGCGCTGACCGGTATTTCCGGACGTGCTGATCGGGCAGGGCGAGTGCTGTCCTGTTTCCTGATTGCCATCGTTCCGGTCTTGGCGGCGGCCATTTTGCCGGGCCTCATCTCCGGTGCGCTGTGGCGCATCCCGGGAGACCTGGGCCTGTCACTGGCGGGGCTGCTCATCGCGTTGGGCGTCGCGTCGGTGTCCTCGGCCCGCTACACCTATTCGGTGCCGCTGCCGGGTGATAACCCGATGAAGACCCCTCCGGGCAATGGCATGCGCATTGCGCTGACCCAGCTGGGAATCATGCTTGCCATGGGCCTCCTGCTGATCCCGGTTCTCATTCCCTACATCATCGGCTGGGTGAAGCAGTCGCAGTCCTTCGGCTTCATCACCTTGGGCGCGGGCCTGGCCGTGGGTATCGGGCTGATGCTCGGCGGCATTGCCCTCGGTGGCAAATGGTACGAAAAGCGCACTCCTGAGCTGATGCAGTCGGTCATCCTCAATAAGTAGGCGCAGCAGCCGAATTGCTGCCTCCGGCCGTCTAGCGGGACGCTGTTTTCCGCTAGGCGGCCGTTTGCCTGCCTTGGGTGCAAGGAGGTTCACAGGATATTGATCGGGTCGCGCCCAATTGGCGCAATATCGACTTCCAACGGCACCGCAACGCATCGCAAGAACATTGAAAAATGGTTGTTGACTTGCAGCGAGGAAGAAATCGATGGGGCGGCCTAGTGCAGCGCGGCAAAGTCAATGTGGACAAGCTCCCATGCTTGCCACGCGGACAGCAGTGGCAATCCGTATTAGACTTGGAGGCATGGTGGAACAGTCTGAAGAAACCCGCGGTGGCACTGCCACGATTGAACGTACCGAGACAACCCAGAGTGTCGAGGCCGGAGATCATGAGCGTTTTGCTCACTACGTGCAGAAGGAAAAGATCATGGAGTCGGCAATGACCGGCGACCCAGTGATCGCTCTGTGCGGCAAGGTCTGGACGCCAGGCCGAGATCCGCAGAAGTTCCCGGTATGCCCCGAGTGCAAGGAAGTCTACGACTCCATGATGGGGTAGTGCTGCGAATGAACTAGCACTACTTCACACAATGCACGCGGCCGGGAAAAGGTAAATGACCGAGACACTCTTTGATTTTGGCGACAAGCTTCCACTAGAAGACAAGCTGCCGGTAGCGTATCCGGAACGTGCGGCTTGGGGAACTGGGCCGAAGCTGCGTGCCTGGCAGGCCGAGGCCTTGGCTCTGTACTTCGATACGGAGCCCAAGGACTTCATGGCGGTGGCGACCCCTGGCGCAGGTAAGACCACCTTCGCGCTGCGCTTGGCCAAAGTGCTGATCGACTCGGGCAAGATCAACCGCATGATCGTTGTCGCGCCCACCGACCACCTGAAAAAGCAGTGGGCGGATGCGGCGGCGCGTGTGGGCATCTCACTGGACCCGAACTACAAGAACTCCGACGGCCGGCACGGCTCGCACTACATGGGCGTGGTGGTGACCTATGCCCAGGTCTCGCTGAAGCCCGCGGTGCACCGCGCGAAAACTGAAGATGCCCGCACCCTGGTGATCATGGATGAGGTCCACCACGCCGGCGATGCCCTGTCCTGGGGCGATGGCATTCGTGAAGCATTCGAACCGGCTACCCGGCGGCTTGCCCTGACCGGTACCCCATTCCGTTCCGATGCGGCCCCGATTCCTTTCGTGCAGTATGTGGACGAGGGCGATGGCATTCGCCGTTCCAAGGCGGACTACACCTACGGCTACGGCAGCGCCCTGGCCGACCACGTGGTCCGTCCGGTGCTGTTCATGGCCTATTCGGGCAATATGCGCTGGCGTACCTCCGGCGGCGAGGAGATGGAAGCAAACCTCGGCGAAGGCTTCACCAAGGATGTCACCGCCCATGCCTGGCGTACCGCGCTGGATCCGCACGGCGACTGGATCCCGTCGGTGCTGCAGGCCGCTGACCGGCGGCTCTCGGAGGTCCGCCGCACCGTGAAGGACGCCGGCGGCCTGATCATCGCCACGGACCACGAGGACGCGCGCGGCTACGCGGCCCAGCTCGAAGCGATCTGTGGCGAGAAGGTCACCACCATTCTTTCCGATGACCCCAAGGCATCGCAGAAGATCGACGATTTCTCCGAATCCGACGCGCGCTGGATGGTTGCGGTGCGCATGGTGTCCGAAGGCGTGGACGTTCCGCGTCTCTGCGTGGGCGTTTATGCGACGTCCACCTCCACTCCGTTGTTCTTCGCCCAGGCGGTCGGCCGCTTCGTGCGTAGCCGCAAGCGCGGCGAGGTGGCTTCGGTCTTCCTGCCCTCGGTGCCGATCCTGATGGCCTTGGCCAACGAGATGGAAGTCGAACGCGACCACGCCTTGGACCGTGAAGGTTCCAAGGACGAAGACGGGCTGGACGATTCGCTGCTGGAAGCGGAGAACAAGGAAGACAAGGCCAGCGACGAGCTGACGCGCAACAAGTTCGAGGCGCTGAACTCGCAGGCCTCCTTTGACCGCGTGCTCTTCGACGGCGGCGAATTCGGTACCGGCGCCGACATCGGCAGTGAAGAAGAACTCGGCTTCCTGGGGATCCCGGGCCTGCTGGATACCGAACAGGTTTCCGAGCTGCTGCGCAAGCAGCAGAACAAGCAGATTTCCAAGGGCGGCACCAAGCCCGAGCCGGTCTCGGACCACCGCCGCATGATGGAGCTGCGCACCAAGCTGTCGAAGAACGTCTCGGCATGGGCCGCCCGCACCGGCACCCCGCACGGGCAGATCCACAACAAGCTGCGCAGCGTCTGCGGCGGGCCTGCCGTGCCGCAGGCTACTGCTGACCAGCTGCAGGCGCGCATTGACAAGCTGCAGGACTGGTTCGTCGGGCGAAAATAGGTTCCACGAGAGAACGGGGTTTGCCCCTGACCG
>NZ_JBLVOC010000011.1:20789-33967 GCF_053543575.1 Glutamicibacter sp. AGC84 | reverse complement strand
GGAAAATTCGGTCAGGAGCAAAGCCGTTTCTGCTTTCCGGGGGATCATCAACCCAGCGAAATCACCGTTACCCCGGCTGCCCTCAGTTCCTCGCGTATCGCCGGCAGATTCTCCGGCGAGACTGCTGCGGTCAGCGGAGAAATGATGGTCGTGGTGAATCCTGCTTCAGCTGCATCGAAGGCGGTCGCCTTTACGCAATGATCCGCGGCGAGCCCTACGACATCTACAGAGTCAATGCCTCTGGCCTTGAGCCATGGACCTAGCAGTTCTCCGCTTTCATCAGCCTGGTCAGCCGATGGATCCAGCACTCTGGCTTCGAAACCCGAATAGGCTGCGGTGAAGCGCCCCTTGGCGAAGTGCGCATCCAGGGGCACCTCGGCGAGCTGCGGATGCAGGGCGGCGCCAGATGTTCCGGCGACACAGTGCACCGGCCAGGAATCAATGAAGTCGGGGGTTTCCGAGAAATGATTCCCGGGCTCGATATGCCAATCCTGGGTGGTGACGATTGCCGAGTAGGCATCGCGGCGTTCGGCAATATCCGCGGCAATGGCCGTTGCGACGGCGTTGCCGCCGGTCACGGCCAGGGCTCCGCCTTCGCAGAAGTCGGGTTGGACATCAATGATCAACAGGGCTCTGCTCATCGCTGCCTCCTGGCTGGGGGAAGTGTAGAGATTGGAAAACTGCGGACCGCAGGATCCTTGAATCTGGATCCTACGTCCCGCAGCTGGGATTTTCGTGTGTTCGACTAGTCCTGGATCATGACGGTCGGGATGACCGGTTCGCCACGCTGCATCTTGCGTGCCACGCCTGGCAGTTCCTGGACCGATGCGAAGTGGCGCTCGGTGGCGAGCTTGACGCCAGCTGCACCCACGTACGCCTGATCGATCTCGCCATGGCGCACCAACGGGACCACCAGATCCCGCTCGGGGCCGCCGGTGGTGTACTCGGAAGTGGAGACGATTTCAGCGACAGCGCGGTTGCGTTCATTGAGCTGGCGCACCGCGTACTTGCGCCCGCCCACGCTGGCCTTGTTCGCCGCGGCCTTGGCGACCGGAATCCATTGCCCCGAATCGTCTTGGCGGGCAACCAGCTTGTAAACCATCGACGCGGTCGGATGGCCGGAGCCGGTGACCAATGCCGTGCCGACGCCATAGGCGTCAACCGGGGCGCTGGCCAGGGCGGCGATCGCGTACTCGTCGAGGTCCGAGGTCACGGTGATCTTGGTGTTCCAGTTGCCCAGGTCATCAAGCAGCTCGCGAACCCAGCCTGCCTGCTGCACCAGGTCGCCCGAGTCCAGCCGGACTCCGCCTAGTTCCGGACCCGCAACTTCAACCGCGGTGCGTACGCCCTTCTCCACGTCGTAGGTATCCACCAGCAAGATGGTGTCCTTGCCCAGCGAGGCAACCTGCGCTTCGAAAGCGGCGCGCTCGGTGTCGTGAAGCAGGGTGAACGAGTGGGCCGAAGTGCCAACGGTCTTCAAGCCATAGCGGGCACCGGCTTCCAAATTGGACGTTGAAGTGAATCCGGCAATCATGGCGGCCCGCGCGGCAGCCACTGCTGATTCCTCATGGGTGCGGCGCGAGCCCATCTCGATACATGGGCGTTCGCCGGCCGAGGCGATCATTCGCGATGCCGCCGAAGCGATGGCCGAATCATGGTTCATGACCGAGAGCAGGAAAGTCTCGATAACGCAGGCTTCAGCGAAAGTCGACTCCACGGTCAGCAGCGGCGAATTCGGGAAGTACAACTCGCCCTCGGCGTAGCCGGAGATGCTGCCGGTGAAGCGGAAGTTCTCCAGGTACTTGATGGTTTCCGCGTTGACTACCTTGTTGTCGCTGAGGAAACGCAGCTGTTCGTCATCGAAGCGGAAGTTTGCCAACCCTTCGAGCACGCGACCAGTACCTGCGACCACGCCATAGCGCCGGCCCTCGGGCAAGCGGCGAGCGAATGCCTCGAAGACAGACGGGCGGTGAGCTGCACCGGATCCCAGCGCTGCTTGGAGCATGGTCAGCTCATAGTGGTCGGTGAAGAGACTGGTGCGCATGTGACGCTCCTGATGATCGGAAAAGGCCTTATACGGTGCTGCTTGGGAAAGCAGACCGGTTTTACTGTATAACGGCTCACGCTCAAGGTGATATTTGCCGTGTCCGGTGTTGCGTTCAGCTTCCAAGCGTAAAATGGAAGCCATGACCGCAATGCCCGATGTACTTTCCGAATTTGAAACCCTGGTATCCCAAGACAAGCCCTGGCGCTTGGTCGTGTGGAATGATCCAGTGAACTTGATGAGCTACGTATCCTACGTGTTCCGTTCCTACTTTGGTTTCAGCGCGGAAAAAGCCGAGAAGCTCATGCTGCAGGTGCACCATGACGGCTTCTGCACGGTGCGCAGCGGCAGCCGCGAAGCTATCGAATCCGATGTGCAGGCAATGCACGGATTCGGCCTGAACGCAACGATGACCCAGGGAGCCTGAACGTGGCGAAGGCCTTCAAGAACGGTTCCAAGGGCATTACCGGAACACTGCACTCCGCAGAACGAAAACTGATCCGCGAACTCTTCGGCGATGTCATTGGAATGCTCGAGGAGCGTGCGCAGCTGCACCAGCTGCCCGAAGATGTTGATCCGCTTTACGCCCTGACCGGCATGCGGCCCGAGTCCATGGACCTGCCGCCGGTTTCCGATCCAGCGCTGGCCAGGCTGCTGCCGGATGCCAGCGATGACGCAGTGGCCGCCGCGGAGCATCGCCGGCTGACCGAAGCCGACCTGATCGCGCAAAAGGTTGGTCGCCTGCGCGAGGCCCAGATGCTGCTGGACACCGAAAAGCTGGTCTTGGACAAGGACACCGCGACGCGTTTTGCCCAAGCGCTGAACGACGTGCGCCTGGTGCTCGCAGAGCGCCTGGAAATCCGCAGTGAAGAGGATTCGGCCCGGGTCGCAGAGGTGCTCGATGCATCCGAGGTGAACACCCCGGACGAATACATGTCCTTGGTGTACAACCTGATTTCATGGGTCCTCGATACCCTGATGGCTGCACTGATGGATGCGGAGTTCTAATCCATGAATTCCTACTTTGCTACCGGGCAGGTCTCGGCCCCGGAGGCCAATACCCCCATCGGCATTTTCGACTCGGGCGTTGGCGGGCTGACCGTGGCCCGCGCGATCATTGACCAGCTGCCGGGCGAATCGCTGATCTATGTGGGGGATACCGCCAACTCTCCCTATGGCCCGCTGCCCATTGCCCAGGTTCGGGCCAATGCGCTGGGGGTGATGGATGAGCTGGTAGATGGTGGCGTGAAGCTGCTGGTGATTGCCTGCAATTCGGCCTCTGCCGCAGTGCTGCGCGATGCTCGCGAGCGCTATACCGCGCGCTATGGCATCCCGGTCGTCGAGGTCATCCAGCCGGCGGTGCGCCGTGCGGTAGCCGGCACGAAGAATGGCAAGATCGGCATCATCGGCACCCAGGCGACTGTTGGTTCACGCGCCTACGAGGACGCCTTTGCGGCCGCGCCGAACTTGCAGGTCTCCACCGTGGCCTGCCCGCGCTTCGTGGAGTTCGTGGAGTCCGGCATTACCGCCGGTGCCGAGCTGCTGGAGATCGCGCAGGAATACCTGGCGCCGCTGCAGGCCGCCGATGTAGACACCCTGGTTCTGGGATGCACGCACTATCCGTTGCTGACCGGCGTGATCTCCTATGTCATGGGGGATTCGGTCAGCTTGGTTTCGAGTGCCGAGGAAACGGCAAAGGACGTTTTCCGGGCGTTGACCCGCCATGCCCTGGTGCGCAACGACGGCGCCGCGGCGCGTCATGAGTTCCTAGCCACAGGCAACGCTGATAGCTTTGGTGTACTGGCTCGCCGATTCCTCGGACCCGAGGTGCTGCAGGTGCGCCACGTGGACCATGTAGCCGCCCACTATCCGACCGGAGCTATTTCGCGGATTACCCCGCAGATGATTGCCGCGTCGAAAGCGAGTAACGAATGAAGCTGACCATCATTGGATGCACCGGGTCATTCCCAGGGCCGGGATCGCCCGCTTCCTGCTACCTGGTGTCGGCCTTTGATGGCACGCGCGACTGGAAGATCCTGCTGGATCTGGGCTCCGGCGCGTTGGGCGTGCTTCAGCGTTACACCGATTTAAAAGACATTGACGGGATCATGATTTCCCATCTGCATCCCGATCACTGCATGGACCTTTGCGGTTTGCATGTGGCGATTCGCTGGGACCCGACGGGCTGGGGCCGGGACCGGATGCTGGTGCACGGTCCGGAAGATACCGCCGAACGCATTGAAACGGCCTACTCCCTGCCCGATGGCGACACCATGGCCAAGGACTACGACTTCCAGGTCTGGAAATCCTTGCAGCCGGTGAACATCGGTCCCTTCACCATCACTCCCTACCCGGTGCGCCACCCGATCAAGGAAGCCTATGCGCTGCGCGTGGAAGCGCATGAGCCGGGCCCCGATGGCGAGTTGCTGACCAGCGTGCTGACCTATTCCGGGGACACCGACAGCTGCGATGGCCTGGTTGAGGCAGCCCGCGGCGCTGACATGTTCCTGTGCGAAGCGGCCTTCGAAGAGGGCCGCGATGACCATATCGACGGCGTGCACCTGACGGGCAAGCGTGCTGGCGAAATGGCGACCGCGGCCGGTGCCGAGCGCATGCTGCTGACGCACATTCCGGTATGGACCGACATCAACAAGGTAGTCGAAGAAGCCAAGGAAACCTACGACGGCGGGATCGCTGTTGCCGTTTCCGGGGTGACTTACGGCGTGTACTCCGGCAGCCTGAAGGAAGACAAGGACCCGGCCCTGTTCAAGGGGGAGCGCGGTACCGACTACCTGAAGACCCGTACAGGCACCATGCCGACCATCAAGTACGAGAAGACCCGCAAGTTCCCCTTGCTCAAACGCAAGAAGTAGGCACGCGGAACCGGAGAAAAGCACTGGCGGACAGGAAGAAATATCCTCTGCGCCGGTGCTTTTCGCGTTCCCGGAAGCAGCCTAGCCGGCGCCGTGCTTGGCACCCCAGGGCTTGTCGTATTTGCTGGCCAGTCGGGTCAGGGCCAATGCGGCGACCAGCAGTCCCACGTCGCGCAGGGCGACATCGAGGAAGACGCCCATCGAGACCAGATTGACGATGATGCCCAGCAGCCACAGTGACAGCACATAGCTCGCGTAGCGCGGCTTGATGATCATCGATGCGGCGGCAACCAGTTCCACCACGCCAACGAAATGCATGGCGGTTTGCGCGGAGAACGGCATGATGTCAATGATCCACGGGGCCAGGTATTCCGGCCAGTAGGTCATGACGTTCGCGAACTTGTCCAGTCCCATCAGCAGGGGCAGGACGACAAATCCAATGCGCAGGATCCAGAATGCGCTCAACGACGGGTCGGTGTTGACTCGTGCAGCTGTTGTTGCCCGTATGTGCGAGACCGGATGCTTCTCGCTCCATGAGGCGCTCATGGCGATCACCCTCCAAAGGTTTGAACGTATACCCAGAATTCGCCTCTCGGGCCTATTTGTCAGTATCCATTGTTGATAGAATTCTGGCATGTCGACAAAACTGAGCTTGCAACAAGATACGGTCCTCAAATCGCTCAACGATCCGGTTCGGCGGCGACTGTTCGAATTCATTTCGCAAAGTCCGCAACCGGCAGGACGCGACGCGGCATCCAAGGCCGCAGGAATCAGCCGGACCCTGGCCGCCTACCATCTGGACCGGCTGGCAAGCGCAGGATTGCTGGCGGTGACTTTCGCACGGCCGGAAGGCAAAAACGGGCCGGGGGCCGGGCGCACCGCGAAACTTTACGCGCTCGCTCAAGAGGAAGTATCCGTGAGCTTGCCAGCGCGCAATTACCGCCTCTTGGGCAGCTTGCTGGCGAACGCGGCCAGTGCCGATGCCTCGGGGGCTGTGCTCCAGGCGCTGCGTCAGGCGGCACGTGGCGAGGGGCAGAACCTGGGGCAGGCCGGTGACGGGCTCGTGCCGCTGCTGGACGAGCTGGGCTATGCGCCTGAAGCAGACGAGCGAGGAGAGATCTCCATGGGGAACTGCCCCTTCCATCTGGTCGCGCAGCAGCAGACCGAACTGGTCTGCTCCATGAACTATGAACTGGTTTCAGGCGTCTTGGAGGGGTGCCAGTTGGATTGCAGCCGGGCCGAGCTGAGCCCGCGTCCCGGGCGATGCTGCGTTGTGGTGCATGCTCAGTAGCTGCCAAGGATGCGCCACGAGGTGCATTTCACCGTAACTCGCGGGTTCACCCGTACAGATCGCGCGGTGCGCGTGGTTAGGATGGAAGCATGACTTTACGCGCTGACGGCCGAGGAGCCGCGCAACTTCGAGACATTACCATCACCCGTGGCTGGTCCGCTCAGGCCGAAGGCTCGGCGCTGATCGAATTCGGCGACACCCGCGTGCTGTGCACCGCGTCCTTCACCGAGGGCGTGCCACGCTGGCTCAAGGGCGAAGGCACCGGCTGGGTCACCGCTGAATACGCGATGCTCCCACGTGCTACCAACACCCGCAACTCCCGCGAATCGGTCCGGGGCAAGCTCTCGGGCCGCACCCATGAGATTTCCCGCCTGATCGGCCGCTCGCTGCGTGCCGTCGTGGACACCAAGGCCCTGGGCGAAAACACCATCGTGCTGGACTGCGACGTCCTGCAGGCCGACGGCGGCACCCGCACTGCCGCCATCACCGGTGCCTACGTGGCACTGGCAGAAGCAATTTCCTGGGCCCGTTCGCAGGGCATCGTGAAGGCCAACGCCAAGGTGCTCACCGACTCGGTCGCCGCGATCTCGGTGGGCATCATCGATGGCACCCCGATGCTGGACCTGCCCTACGAGGAAGATGTTCGCGCCGAGACCGACATGAACGTCGTGGTCACCGGATCCGGCGACTTCGTCGAGGTCCAGGGCACCGCCGAAGGGGTTCCATTCAAGCGCGAGGAGCTGGATGCCCTGCTGGACCTGGCCCTTGGCGGAACCAACGAGCTGGCCGAGATCCAGCGTGAAACCCTGAGCAGCACCAAATGAGCAAGCCGGTACTGGTGCTTGCCTCGCGCAACCAGGGCAAGCTGCGCGAATTGCGCGAATTGCTGCGCGGGCAGGTGCCGGGCTTGGATGTTGACAGCCAGGTCATCGACGCCGCCACCGCTGGGGCTGCCGATCCGGTTGAAGACCAGGTCACCTTCCAGGGCAATGCGCTGAAAAAGGCCCGCGAGATCTCGGCATCCACCGGCCTGGTGGCGCTGGCCGATGATTCCGGCTTGAGCGTGGATGTGCTCGGGGGAGCGCCGGGAATCTTCTCGGCGCGCTGGTCCGGGGTGCACGGCAATGACGAAGCGAATATCGATCTGCTGCTCGGCCAGCTCGGCGATATTGCAGCCGAGCACCGCGCAGCGCAGTTCGTCTGCGCCGCGGCACTGGCTACCCCAGAGGGTGCCGAGCACGTGGAACTGGGCAAGGTCGAAGGCGTGCTGCGCACCGAGCGTGCCGGCGAGCATGGTTTCGGCTATGATCCGATCTTCGAACCGGCCGGCGCCGGCAAGTCCATGGCCCAGCACACTCCGGAGGAGAAGAACGCGATCTCGCATCGGGCTCGCGCCTTCGCCGCGTTGCTGCCCAGCATCATCGACGAGGTCACCAAGGCCTTGGCCAAGTAGCCTCCAAATCCCGGATAGAACAAGAACGCCAGCAAATCCTGAAACGGATTTGCTGGCGTTCTTGCGCTAGTGCGGGAAGTTCTCGCCGAACCGTGCCAGGGCCAGATAGGGCCGCTCGTCGAACTCGGTCACCAGATATTGGGTTTCGCATGCGCGGCACTGCCACTGTGCGGGAGGCCCCACAGGCATCATGCAGCCAGCGGTGACGTACTCGTCGTCATCGGGCATGAAGCTTGGCATTCCCCAGATGATCTTCAGCGGATTGCGTTCCCCGCATTCCGGGCAGGCAGGCTTCGCGAACTTCCGAAGCTGTTCCAGGGTTGGCTGGTGGGCCATGTCGTGGCAGCCACGGCAAAGCAGCACCACCTCATCGGCATGGTCCTGGATCTCCCAACGCAGGCCGTTGTGATGGCTCTGCGGCAGATGGACCTCGGGCCTGGCAGAAATATCCCGATCGCAGATTTCGCAAGCAAGCGGTTCATACGGTGAAGCCTTCTGGAGGATGGCCACAACGCCGAGCACCTCATTGGCCTTCGCAGGCTGCGAGGGAGTGCAAGGTCCGGCGGTGACGAATATCGGGCGGGGGCGTTCGAGAAGATCCCCGATGCTGCCCAGAAGCTTCTGGGCAAGGGAATCTGCCAAATACTGCGAGCGTCCTGGAAGTTCTGCGCCGATCATGGACTCGAGCTCAGCCACGGAGATCGGGTCGGTGAAGGTCGCCAAATTGGTGAAGGTGAGCCGCTCCGCCTCATCGGCTTCGGTGATTTCAAGGCTGGCAATCAACGCTGGAGTGCCCTCCAATGCCGTCAGGACGAGATCGCCTGCCCGCAGGGGGTCCTCCAAATTCCAGCGGAATGACTCGTTCTCCTGCCCCAGGGCCGCCGCGGAAGCCAGTGCATTTGCCTGGCGGCACCAATATACCGGCTGGCCCTTCGTGCCGGTGAGCAGTGCGCGATTCAATGCCGCTTGGTTCGGGCGGCGCAAGGGGTAGTCCAGGATATTGCGGCCGGGACGCTGCATGGTGCCAGCGCGCGAGTCCTGGATTCTGGCGATCAGCTCGCGCCGGGTAGCGCGGGCCATTTCTTCACCGGTGGATTCGGGGAAAAGCACCGTGTACAGCCCGAGCAGGATCTGGCGATCCAATGCTCCGAGAAGCGGATCCGGAGCCTCAAGGCGATTGAATAGTTCTTGCATGGTCCCTCCCATAAAGGCCTGCAATCCGTGGATTGCGGTCATTGCCCAGCGTGCGATCACTATTTTCCTGGGCCAGATACTGCAAATTATTCGTAGCCATCGCCAGCCCTTCCCGGTTTCGGGTTGCGCCATGCGTTGTCTCGGTCTGCAGCTCCATTTCCGTGCTCACCACGGTGAACGCGCCATCGCCGGTGCCCGTTCCAGGCAGCCCCGTCGACAGTTCCCAGCATAGATAGCGAGGCGGACAGTTTGGGGTACCGGATTTTCCGTGGATATTTTGCCGCCCCGCTATTGCACAGAACCGAACTAGGTTCTATGGTTAGTTACATGAGTAACTAACCCACTAACTAACCTAGTGGAAATGAGCACGGAGAGGAGCCAGCATGATTGATGATTCAAAACCGATCTTCTTGCAGATTGCTGAGCTGATTGAGAACGACATCATCTCTGGTGTTCTTGCAGAAGAAGCGCAAGTTCCATCAACCAATGAATTCGCAGCGTTCTACCGGATCAATCCGGCGACAGCAGCCAAGGGAATCAACCGGCTCGTGGAAGACGGACTGCTCTACAAGAAGCGGGGGATCGGCATGTTCGTCACCGAAGGTGCACCGCGGCGGCTGCGAGAACAGCGCCGCGAGAAATTCCAACAGCAATTCATCACCCCATTGACCGCAGAAGCCTCCAAGCTGGGCATTGGCCTGGATGAGCTGGTCGCCATGATCAAGACCGGTTCGGATTCTTGAAACATCTCTACTAGGCAGGGAGGAACGACATGCCACGAACGACAGCAATCGCCACACGCGAGCTGAGCAAGACCTACAAGGACGTGCGAGCGCTCGACAACGTCAGCCTGGAACTGGAACCCGACCGTATCTACGGGCTGCTTGGACGGAACGGGGCCGGCAAGACCACGCTCATGTCCATCCTGACCGGGCAGAACTATGCGGACCAAGGCACCGCCGAAATCTTCGGCCACGCCCCCTTCGAGCATGATCCGACGCTCTCGCGCATCTGCTTCATCCGCGAATCCCAGAAGTACCCCGATGACTTCAAGGTCCACCAGGCCTTCAAATCCGCAGCCCTGTTCTTCGAGAACTGGGATGAGGAACTGGCCCAGGATCTCGTCGAGGCGTTCGCACTGCCGACCAGGCGCAGGATCAAGAAGCTCTCCCGCGGGCAGCTGTCCGCGGTGGGCGTGATCATCGGCATGGCCTCGCGGGCTGACATCACGTTCTTCGACGAACCCTACCTCGGCCTGGACGCGGTAGCGCGGCAGATCTTCTATGACCGCCTCGTCGAAGACTTCGCGGAATATCCACGCACCATCGTGCTCTCCAGCCACCTGATCGATGAAGTCGCCAACCTGCTCGAACACGTCATCGTGATCGACAAGGGGCGAATCGTCATCGACTCGGATGCCGAAGAGCTGCGCGGCACAGCGGTAACGGTAACTGGCGAGGACGCCAAGGTCCAGGAATTCATCGGCTCCGCGCAGATAATCCATCGTGATGCACTCGGCGCCCTGGCCAGCGTCACCATCAAGGCCAAGCTGGATTCGGAGCAGCGCGAACAAGCGAAGCTCATGGGCCTGGACCTGAGTCCGGTGTCGCTGCAGCAACTGGTAGTCCGCAGCGCCTTGAGCAGCACAACCGAAACAGGGATCGACGAACGGACGGAGGCAAGAAAATGAACCGCATCATCAAAGTCGCCCGCATGCAACTGATCAACAAAGCCACTTTCATTGGAATCCCGCTGATAATCCTGGGTGGATCGTTCCTCTTCACACTGGCCATCTGGTGGCTGGTGCGGCGCAACGGCAGCGACGAAGGGCTGTACAGCGGTGGCGCCCAAGCGCCGATGTGGTACTTCTTGGCCCTGGGTATCCAGGCGCTGACACTGACTTTCCCGTTCTCCATGGCCATGAGCATTTCGCGGCGTACCTTCTATCTGGGAACCGTGGCACTGTTCTCCGTCTGCGCACTGGTTCTGTCGGTGTTCTACTACCTGATTGGATTGCTGGAAGTCGCCACCGGTGGTTGGGGCATGGGCGGCCAGTTCTTCGCCCTGCAATGGATTGCGGATAACAACTGGCTGGTCCAGATCCTGTTCTACTTCGTGCTGATGGTGCTGCTGTTCATGGTCGGCTTCCTGATAGCGACCATCTACATGAGGTGGCGCACCACGGGCATGGTGGTTTTCTTCACCCTGCTGGGTGTGGTGGTGCTGGGAATCATCGCCCTGTTCACCTTCGGCAATTACTGGGACCAGTTCTGGAGCTGGGCCTTGACCTGGACCGCCGCGGGGATCACGCTGTGGGGCGGCCTGGTGGCCCTGCTGATGGCAGGAGGATCCTATCTCACCTTGCGCAAGGCAACCGCCTAGCCCGGGTCCGAAATGCAGGGCATATGGGCACCGGTTCCCTTTCCCTTGGGGGAAGGGAACCGGTGCCTGCTTTTGCAAGAAGGCGCCCAGCGGCCCGGGACCGCGATTTGCTATTCTTCAATGACTGCCGGTGAAGGCGCTGGAGCCGCCCGTGCCGCGGCGGCAGGGGAGCAACCCAGGAGAGAAATCATGAGCGCCTCGCCGACCGGAATTCGAACCGCAGACGGAGCGCTGGAATTGCGCTGCGAGTTCACCCAATCCCCGAGCAGGATCTGGCGCTATCTGGCAGACTCCCAGTGCTTGGCGCTCTGGTATGGCCCATGGCACGGGGACCCGGAGCGCGGCGCGGTGGACGTGGTGATGCTGCTCGAGGACGGTTCACCCACCGAACGAGTCGAAATCCTGCGTTGCGATCCGCGCATGCACCACCTGCAGGTGCAACTTGGAACAGGCCCCTCGGCCTGGTCGCTGGAGCTCGCGGTGCAGTCCTGCGGCGAGGGCAGTTCCCTGGTCTTCCGGATGCCGGGCCTTGACCCGCAGCTCGCCGGCTCCGTCGGGCCGGGCTGGGACTACTACCTGGACCGCCTGGCAGCCGTGGTGAACGGAGCCGATGCCGACAGCGTGGACTTCGAAGCCGATTACTATCCGGCGCTCAGCGAGCATTACGAGGAGCTGTTCGGGCGCTGAGTTCCCTGCGTGCAGGGTTCGACCCGCTCAATGCGGCCGGCTGATGATTGTGAGATGCCCTGCCTTGCGCCCAAGCCAGCCAGGCCGCCGATAACTTGATCGATACAGGTCAAAATCGGGTTGCAGCGAATTATTGGCACGTTATCGCCCGGCGGTCACCGCGCGGTGCGCGGTGCGCGAATGTCACGCATGCCGGTGCCAGCGATTAAGCGAGTAAGCTATTGGGCGTGGCATTGGACTTCACAGCAGTAGATTTTGAGACAGCAAACGGTTTTATCGGCTCCGCCTGTTCGGTGGGCCTGGTCAAGGTACGCTCCGGGCAAATCGTCGAAACCGAACAGTGGCTCATGCAGCCGCCGGCAGGCTTCGACCACTTCGACCCGCGCAACGTCTCGATCCACCACATCACCCCCGACATGGTGAGCGCCGCGCCACGGGTGACCGACAGGATTCCGGAACTGCTGGAATTCATCGGATCCGACGTGCTGGTGGCCCACAATTCTTCGTTCGATTCCGGAGTGATCCGCGCGGCGTGCGAAGCCGGCGAACTGCCGGTACCGGAAATTGCGCACCTGTGCACCGTCAAGCTCTCCCGCAAGGCCTATGATCTGCCCAGCTACTCGCTGCCGTTCGTTGCCGAAGAAGCCGGGCACCCTATCGAAAACCACCACGAGGCTCTGGCTGACGCTGTGGCCTGTGCCTGGGCAATGATCGATATCGCCGGGCGCAGCGGACAGCAGTCCGTGTTGGAGACGGCAGACCACTATGGCGTCCGGCTGAGCCTGACCCAGCCGTGGCAGCCAGGCCACGAACTGTCCCGCGCCACCCGCGACGCCCAGGGCTGGCTGGCTGCTGGCAACCCGTTGCCGCCGCAGGATTCCTTCAACAACTGGCCGCAGGAAGGGCCGAACCCGAAGCCGAGCGACAACGCGGATCCCAGCCATCCGCTGTTCGGCCAGATCATGGTGTTCACCGGCAACCTGTCCATGCCGCGCCCCAAGGCCAAGGAACTGGCCGCCGAACACGGCGCGCAGACCGCCTCGCGGGTCACGCGCGCCACCACGGCGCTGGTCGTCGGAGACGGCTTCGTCCCGGAGGATCTGGCCAACGGGCGGCTGACCAACAAGGCCAAGCACGTACTCCGGCTGCGCGACAAGGGCCAGCGGGTCAGCATCATCTCCGAAGGCGAGTTCATGCAGATGGTTGGCGGGTTCGGCCTGACCGCCTAGCAAACCGCAGAAGCCCGGCCGGCAC
>NZ_JBLVOC010000011.1:19450-20731 GCF_053543575.1 Glutamicibacter sp. AGC84 | reverse complement strand
AATCTGTGCCGGCCGGGCTTCTGCCACTTGGTCCTGGGCGCGGTTCCTAGACCAGCAGCGCCATCCAGCGGTCATGCAGCTCGGAGATGATGTCATCCAGTGCGCTCGCGGGGCGCTCGCCGACGGCTTCGGTGCCGTAGATGGCAGCCAGCAGCGCTACAGCGTAGGCGTCGACCTCGGGATCTCGGCTGGCTTCTTCTTCGGCGGTTGCCGCCGGGGCGGCCTCGATGTCCGATTCCGCGTCTTGCTCGGCGGCATGCTCGCCGAAGTACGCCGCGTAGGCCTCTTCGGGGGACAGCGAGATGTTCTCGGCGATCCTGGTGGCCACCTCGCGCAGCGCATCGGCCGACGGGCCCTGCAGGCCAACGAGCAGCTCGGCCCATTCGCCGGTGGCGGCCTCGGAGCGTTCCATGGCCGAGCGGATGATCTTCGCCGCGGCAATGGCGGTCTTGGCCGCCTGGTCGTCGTGGGTCAGGAAGGCGGCCGAACGGGCCAGGGTCTCGGTGGTGCCCACAGGGACCCGAGCCAGCAGCGCGGCAATCGCGGCACGCGGCAGCACGCCGGTGGAGTCGGCGCCAGCGCCGGTGGGACGCCCCGGCTGTCCCATGTCGGGGCTGTCCAGGCCGGCGAGGTTCTGCGGATCGCCGTCCAGGATCTTCTCGAAGATCTCGACGTTGGCGAATTCCTTGTCGATCCAGCGGCCCAGCGGTTGCGGGGCGCGTTCCGGGAAGGAGCCGGCGATCTTGCTGTAGCCGCGCAGGGCCGCAAGCCACATGCAGGCCGCTTCGTCGCTGGCGACACCGTCGTTGGCCCATTCCAGCGCTTCCAGCAGGCCGTCGGCCAGGTAGAGCGGGAGGATTTCGGTGGCCCCGGGGTCAATTTCGTCACGGGCGTGGGTTGCGCCATCGGCTAGGCCGAGGAGGATCGCAAACACCTTGTCTGAGTAGTTCTCTGGCAGGAGTGCAGTTTCACCGGTTTCATTCACATCACCATTCTAATGTCCAAGTTGTCCGCGGCATTGCATAAGGTTGGACACATGCGATTGCTTCACACCTCGGACTGGCATTTGGGACGGACCTTCCACGGGGCCTCCCTGATCGAAGCGCAGCGCGCAGTGCTGCAGGAAATCATCGATATCACGATTAATCAGCAGGTTGATGCGGTGCTGATTTCCGGTGACATCTACGACCGCGCGCTGCCGCATGTGGATGCCGTCCAGTTGTGCAACTGGGTGCTGCGCGAGCTGCGCGCCACCGGGGCCGCCGTCGTGGTCACCAGCGG
>NZ_JBLVOC010000011.1:0-19430 GCF_053543575.1 Glutamicibacter sp. AGC84 | reverse complement strand
CCAGCGGCAACCACGACTCGGCCTCCCGTCTGGGCTTCGGCGCAGAGCTCCTGGACAGCGCCGGGGTGCACATCATCGCCGACCTCCAGCGCATGCTGCTGCCGGTTATCCACGATGCCGGCGATCACTGGGTGGCCATCTACGGTATCCCGTACCTGGAACCGCGCATGGTGATGGAACGCCTGGGCGTGGAAAAGGCCAACCACGAAGCGGTGGTCCGAGCGGCCATCGCGCAGATCGAAGAAGATCTTGCGCAACTGCGGGCAGGGGAAAAACCGGTAGTTTCCATCGCGATGGCCCACCTGTTCGCCGCCGGCGGCTACGGCAGCGACTCCGAACGCGAGCTGAGCACCGGCAACCTCGACGTGGTTCCGGCAGAGCTTTTCGAGCGCTTCGACTACTCGGCGCTGGGGCACCTGCATGGACGGCAGAAGGTCAAGGAGCACGTGCGCTATTCGGGCTCTCCGCTGGCATACTCCTTCTCCGAGGCAACGCAGCGCAAGGGCGTATGGCTGATCGACACCAACGCCCGGGGCATAGAGTCCGTGCAGGAAGTCCTGCTTCCGGTGCCGAAGAAATTGGCCATCCTCAAGGGCAAGCTCGCTGAGCTCCTGGCGGATCCGGAACTGGAATCCGCCGCCGATGCATGGTGCCAGGTCACGCTGACCGATAGCGAACGCCCCGCCGACGCGATGGCAACGATTCGAACCCGTTTCCCCGACACCGTGGTGCTCAATTTCGCCCCCGACCACGCCGGCGGGGATGCCAAGCCGGCGAGCTATGCCGAGCGCATGGCCAAGGCCGCCAGCACCGAACAAGTGGTGGGGGACTTCATGGAACATGTCCGCGAACGCGCGGCCGATGAACTGGAACGGGAAGTCATCGGCGCCGTCATCCAAGCCACCCGAGAGGCACAGGCCAGCCAGTGAGAATCCACAAACTCCAGATCCAGGCGTTCGGGCCCTTCGCAGGCACCGAAGAGATCGACTTCGATGAATTGGCCGAAGGCGGGCTGTTCCTGCTTGATGGCCCCACCGGTGCCGGCAAGTCCAGCATCCTGGATGCGATCTGCTACGCCCTGTACGGTGCGTTGCCCGGAAGCCGCGCCGGCAGCCGGCAGATCCGTTCGGACCATGCCCCGGCCGGTTTGGCTCCGGAAGTGGTCTGCGAGCTGACCATCGGCGACCGGCGCTTCGAGGTCACCCGTTCGCCGGCCTGGATGCGCCCGTCCAAGCGCGGCAAGAACAAGACCACCGAGCAGAAGGCCGCCAGCTTCCTGCGCGAGTTCACCGGTTCGGGCTGGAAGGAACTGTCCACCCGCAACGACGAGGTGGGCCACGTCCTGGGCAGCCTGCTGGGTCTGGACCGCGAGCAGTTCACCAAGGTAGTCATGCTGCCGCAGGGCGGCTTTGCGGACTTCCTGCGGGCCAAGGCCAAGGACCGCGAAGATCTCCTGGCGAATCTCTTCGATACCAGCGGCTATGCGCGGATCGAGGATGAATTCGCCGCTCGGCTGGCCGAAGAGCGCAAGAAAACCGAGAGCCTGGAAGCACGCCTGAGCGCCAGCGAAGAGGCCATCCATTCCGCTGCCCGGGCGTTCCTCGCTGGCCGCGAAGCCAGCGATGAGCCCGCCGAGGCCGACGGCGAAGCGAACGCCGACGCCGATGGCGCTGGACAGGCCGCGGCGGTGGACCTGAGCAGTGCCGAGCAGTTCGCCGGCTATCACCGCCGGATCGCGGCGGTTCACCGGGACTCGGCCCTCGAAGCGGCCAAACTGCGCACCGAGATGACCCGCACCCGCGAGCAGGCGCAGGCCCTGGAGGAACGCCGCCGGATCTTCGCGCGCCTGGCCGAGCTGCGCGGCATGCAGGCCGGCTATGCCCAGAACCATGAAGCGGCCGCAGCGGCTGCCGCGCGCTTGGACAGCGATGCCAAGGCAGGCGCGGTGCGTGCCTACCAGGCCCAGCTCCAGGAAGCATCCGTCGCCCAGGAGCAGGCCAAGGGCACCTGGCTGGACAGCAAGCTGTGGCTTGAAACCGAACAGGGACTGGACCCCAGTGCCGACGCTGCCGGTCTGGAGCAGCTGCGCCTGCCGGCGCAGCAAGCGGCCGAAGAACTAGCGGTGGCCAAGGCGGGCCTGGACGATGAAAAGCGCCGCGACGTCCTGGCCGGCCAGGCACGCAAGGCCGCCGAACTGGCCGCTGCGCAGGAAGAGACCCGTGCCCAGGCCGAAGCCGAAGTTGCCTTGCTCAAGGCCGAACGTGCTGCGCTGGAAGCCGCGGACCTCGATCAGGTAGCCGCCGGCGGCAAGGTCCAGCAGGCCAAGGAACACGTGAAGGGGCTGGAGACCAGGATCCAGCATGCCACCGAGCGCGACGCCCTGGAGAAGCAGGCGCTGGCCGCACGGGAGAAGTCCAGTGCACAAGAGCTGGAGGTTGTAGGCGTAGCCAATACCTTGCTTGACCTGCGTACCGAACAGCTGGCCCAGAGCGCTTTGCGATTGGCTGCCGCGCTGGAAGACGGGCAACCGTGCCTGGTCTGCGGTGCGCAAGAGCATCCCGCCCCGGCCCGGGCGGATGCCGATGCGCCGCTGATCGACGATGAGCAGATCCAAGCGCTGGAAGCCGCGGTGGCTGCGGCAAGAGCTGCCGGGCAACGGGCCGCGCAGGCGCGCGACACCCTGGTGGCCAAGTTCCAGGCCGCGCAGGAAGCCGCGGGCGACGCCTCGGTCGCGGACCTGCGGACGGAGCTTGCCACGGCGCAGGCCGGGCTGGAACGGGAGCAGAAGCAGCAAGGAGAAATCGCTGCCCGCGTGGCAAAGCTGGACGCGGTGCGCCAGCGTACCGAGCAGCAGAACGCGCGGGCATCCCAGGCGGTGCTCGAGCACGCCACAGCGAAGCAGCGTGCGCAGTCCCTGCAAACCCAGCTGGCAGAACTCGATGCCAAGCTGGAGCAGCTGCGCCAAGGCCGGGAGAACCTGGCCGAACTTGTGGCGCAGCTGTCCGCCACGTCCCAGGGCTTGGCCAGCGCAGTGCAGCACCTGCGTCGTTTCCTTGAGGCTAGCGAGGCGCTGGAGAAGGCCGAGGCCACCTGGAATAGCCAGCGCACGGCCGCCGGTTTCGAGAATCCGGCTGCCTTCGAGGCCGCCTTGCTGGACAGCGCCGAACGCGAGCGCCTGCGCCAGCTGCAGCGTGCCGATGCCGATCTGGCCAGTGCCATTGCCACGCTTGAAGCGTCGCAGGACTGCCGCAAGGCCCAGGAATTATCCGCGCAGGGCCTGGAAGGGCCAAGCGAAGAAGGGATTGCCGAAGCGAAGCTGCGCTCTTCCCTCGCCGAAGAATGCTTCGAAGCGGCGCGGGAACAAGAAGTGCTGGCGCAGACCCAGCTCGCTCGCCACGAGCAAGCAGCCACTGATCTTGAACGCCAGCGGACCGAGGCAGGCCCGGTCATCGAGGACTACCGCCGGCTGCGCGGATTGGCTGAAGTGATTCGTGGCGGGGGAGAGAACCTCTACAAGATGACGCTGAGCACCTATGTGCTCGCGGCCCGGCTGGAGGAAGTGGCCATCGCCGCAACGCAGCGCCTGGGCATGATGTCCGGCGGCCGCTACTCGCTGCACCATGATGATTCCAAGCAGGGCAATTCGAAGTCCGGGTTGGGGTTGCAGGTGCTCGATTCGTGGACCGGGAAGCGCCGGGAAACCCAGACGCTCTCCGGAGGCGAGACCTTCATGGCCTCGCTGGCCCTGGCACTGGGCCTGGCGGATGTCATTTCGCACCATTCCGGGGCCGTGGACATGCAGACGCTCTTCGTCGATGAAGGCTTCGGTTCGCTGGATGCCGAGACGCTGGAAGAAGTCATGCAGGCGCTGGAAAACTTGCGTGCCGGGGGACGGACCATCGGCTTGGTCTCCCACGTGGCAGAAATGAAGCAGCGCATCACCAATCGGATTTCGGTCAGCAAGACCCAGCACGGTTCCACCATTGAACGCGACGGCACTGTGATCTTGGCTGGATAGATTGGACTTGCCCCAAGGCAGTAGCTATCTTGAAAGTAGTGCCATCAGGCATGCCTGGGAAATTTTGTGCGTCGGGGGGTGTGGGACGACGCACGCTTCGTCATGGAGTTTTGTTGACTCAGCCTACTTTGTCGAAGGAAAACAGTGAGGAATCCGAGAAGATGTCCGGATACTCCGCGTTAGTTCCTTTGGTAGGAGCACCCTTCCTGCCGCTTACTTTCCTTGCACGCCTCCCGCTGGCGATGCTCACCATCGGGTCCATGACCCTGGTAACTGCTACCACCGGCTCATATGCCATGGGCGGCTTGGCCGCGGCCATGGTTGGCCTGGGGTCCGCCATTGGCGGTCCGAGCATCGGCTATCTGGCTGACCGGGTGGGCCAGCGTCCGGTATTGACCACTGTCGCGGTCATCCACACCATCCTGCTGGTTGCCCTGACGCTGTTTGCCGACTCGGGACCGGATATGTCCGCGGCCTTGCTCTCGATCATGTGCCTGGCCACCGGTGCTACCGGCCCGCAGGTCGGCCCGATGTCCCGCGTCCGCTGGATTGCGATCACCCGCCAGCAGAAGAAGAACCACAAGGTCCTTTCGGCGGCACTGAGCCTGGAGTCCATGTTCGATGAACTGGGCTTCGTCTTCGGCCCGGTTGCCGTGGGCCTGCTGGCATCCCTGGTGGATCCGGTGCTGCCGCTCTACCTTGCCGCCCTGCTGACCCTGGTGCTGGTGCCGGTGTTCGCCTCGCACCGTACCGGCAATGCGGTGAAGCCGGCGAGAACCGCCGAGCACACTCCCAAGGTCTCGATCAGCGGCGCGCAGGTTGCCGCGATCGGCGCCCTGGTCCTGGGCATGATGGCGCTGGGCACGGTCTTCGGTTCCTCGGCGGCCGGTACCCTGGCCTTTGCCGGGGCGCAGGGCGATTCCAACTCCGGCGGCCTGCTCTATGGCGCCATGGGCTTCTCCAGCGCGATTGCCGCGATCTCCGTGGCCGCTTGGCCGCAGGCCTTCAAGCAGATCAACCGCTGGATCCTGTGCGGTGCGGCGCTGACCGTGCTCAGCTTCGGGCTGCACGTGGCCGGCAATGTCCCGCTGATGCTCGTTGCCCTGTTCATCGCAGGATTTGCGGTAGGGCCGGTGATCGTCACGGTCATGACCCTGGGCGGCGAAGTCGCTCCGCCGCAGCGACTGTCCACCGTAATGACCATGCTCTCTGCCGGCATTGTTGTGGGAACCGCGATCGGAAACGGCTTGGCCGGCGTCTTCGCCGAGACCCTGGGCTACCTCGGCGCCTTCTGGGTCTCCACCGGTGGCGCGCTGGTGATCTTCCTGGCCGCTGTGGCGATGAAGATCGTTGTCGCGAAGTCCCCGTCGCTGGCCCGCGTCCGCTAGGGCAAGAACTCTGCGCATCTTGCGGCCGGCCAGCAAAGCTGGATAAGAAGCATCCCGTTGCACCTCGCCCAGCAGGCGAAGGGCAACGGGATTCTTCTTTCCCCGCCGGGAATTGCTAGTGCGCGAGCTTTTCGCTGATGCGCGCCGCTGCGTGCTTGAGTTCCTCGATCATGCGCTCGTACCCGCCGACCGTGCTGGCGGCGAAGACGACGGCCAAGGCCGCCGGGGTTTGCCCGGAATGCTGGATCGGAACGGCAATGGACGTCACGCCCTGGATGACTTCATTCTCGCTGGTGGCATAGCCGTCAATCCGGGCCGCGACGGCAGCTTCGCGGTACTCGATGCCCGTGTCCAGGGCATCCCACTCGGCCTTGGCATAGCGCGACTGGATCGCGATGCCGGCTGCTCCCACATCCATGCCGTGCACCGAGCCCGGGCGATGGACGATCGCGCGCTGGGAGTTCAACGGGGAGACCGACTGCAAGGTGGTGCACAGGTCGTGTTCCCAGACGGCTACGAAAGCAGTCATCGACAGCTCGTTGGCCAGCGCGGTGAGTTCCGGGGTGGCGGCCGCCTGCAGGTCGCGCTGGACCGAGCGGGCGAGCACGGCCAAGCCGGAAGCGGAACGGATGTGCCCGGCCTCGTCGCGGTTGAGCAGGTGATGCTGCTCCAGGGTGCGGATGATGCGGTAGGCAATGGAGCGGTGGACTTCCAGTTTCGCGGCGATTTCCGCGATGGAAAGGTTGACCGGGGAATTGGCGACGATTTCAAGGACGCGGATTCCACGCGAAAGCGTCTGGGAGGTAGGCATTGCTCTTCAATCTGGCGTGCGGCGCTGCTGGAACGTCGTCGAGGGCCTTCGTAGTGAATCTGGGGACCAAGCGGTCGGTGATCTATATCCGATTTTAGTCGTTCTCTATTAGAACACCGAATTCCCAGCCCATTGCGGGAGAGGGTGCCTGGCTGGAGCTGGTCACGATTTGGATAGATCTTGTGATCTGCTTCACTGTGGGCATATGATGGTGTGCGACATAAACCGTCCGAACGGTCGGTAAACAACTCGCAAAAAAGGCCAACTCATGTCATCGACTGTCACTCGCACCCAGGAGGAGCGCCGGGTTCTTGCCGGCACCCTGGTGGGCACCACCATTGAGTGGTACGACTTCTTCATTTTCGCCCAGCTCACCGCGACCCTGCTGACCCCGTTGTTCCTCGAGCCCCTGGGGCAGTCGAATCCGGGTGTCGCGCAGATCCTTTCCTTCGCAATGATTGGCATCTCCTTCTTCTTCCGTCCCCTGGGCGCAGTGGTTGCCGGCCACCTGGGCGACCGCTACGGACGCAAGCGCATCCTGGTGCTCACCCTGATCCTCATGGGCGTTGCCACCGCGGCCATTGGCCTGCTGCCAACCTACGCGTCCATCGGCGTGGCCGCGCCAATCCTGCTGGTGCTCCTGCGCGTAGTCCAGGGCTTCTCGGCCGGTGGCGAATGGGGCGGTGCAGCCTTGATGGCGGTAGAGCACGCACCGAAGGATCGCCGCGGCTACTTCGGCGCCTACCCGCAGATCGGCGTGCCCATCGGCATGATCCTGGCTACCGGCCTGCTCTACATCCTGCGCGTTGCGATGAGCCCGGAAGAGTTCGCCGCATGGGGCTGGCGCATTCCGTTCCTGCTCTCCATTGCGCTGATCTTCGTGGGCTACATGATCCGCCGTGCGGTTGAGGAATCCCCGGTCTTCAAGCAGCTCGCCCAGCGCAAGGCTTCCGAGCACACCCCGCTGCGCGAGCTGATGACCAGCCATTCCAAGCAGGTCCTGCAGGCCGCGCTGATCTTCATCTCGAACAACGCCGCCGGCTACCTGGTGATCGCGTTCTTCATTTCCTACACCACCAAGGTCCTCGAGATGCCGGTGGCACCGATCCTCCTGGCTACTACCATCGGTTCGGTGGGCTGGCTGATCTTCACCCTGGTCGGCGGCTGGCTCTCGGACAAGATCGGGCGCCGCAATACCTTCGTGATCGGCTACGCGCTGGTGTTCATCTGGATGATCCCGATGTTCCTGATGGTCGACACCGGAAACATCATGCTGTACACCATTGCGATCTTCGTGCTGACCGTTGGCCTGGGCTTGTCCTACGGCCCGCAGTCGGCGATGTACGCGGAGATGTTCCCGGCGCAGATCCGCTACTCGGGCATCTCCATTGGCTACGCCATTGGCGCCATTCTGGGCGGCGCCTTCGCGGCCACCGTGGCGCAGATCCTGCTGGAGACCACAGGCTCTTCGATCTCGATTGCCATCTACATCATGGTGCTGACCATCATTTCCGTGGCAGCGGTGCTCTGGGTGGGCGAGACCCGTGGACGCAACCTGCACGTGGAAGAAATTGAGGGCGAACAGACCGACTCGCGCGTGGCGCACTAGTTTCGCGGCAGCATAATGCCCGCGCAGGCAAGGGATCAAGCGATCCTGGCCCGCGCGGGCATTTGCGCGTCTGGCGACCGGTGGTTTGGCGATCAGCAGGCTGATGCAGCGGGCAGTTTGCTGCACGGCCGACGTCCGGCCACCGCCATCCATTGCGCCTAGGCCGCCGGCATGCGGGACCCGACTGCCTGGCCAGGTTACTGGGCGGGGCGGGTGGTGGAGGAACGCACGATCAACCGATGGCCCAACTCGTGGGCCTGCGCCGGTTCCTGGCCACGGATAGCACGCAGCAGCATGGCGACCGCCAGCTGCCCCTGCTCATGCGGACGCTGCTCGACGGTGGTCAAGCCGAAGAGCTCGGCCAGGTCGTGATTGTCCACGCCGATGACCGACAGGTCATGGGGCAGCTGCAAACCGAGATCGCGGGCGGCCAGGATCGCGCCAATGGCCATTTCATCACTGGCTGCGAACACTGCCGTAGGACGGGATGCCGGGTTGCCCAGCAGCTGCTTGGCCACCGCGTAGCCCTGGGCCATGGAGAAGTCCGCGCTGGCGAACAGCGACTCATCCAGTTCAAGTCCAGCCTCGGCCAGCGCCCGCTCGTAGCCGGTGCGGCGGTGGGTGGGCACCATGAAATCCACATCGGTTTCCGCGTTGCCGCCGATGAAGCCAATGCGTTCATGGCCCAGGGAGATGAGGTGCCCGGTCGCGAGGGCAGAAATCGCTTCGTCATTCACGTGCAGGGTCGGCACACCGGGAAGCGGTCCTCCCACGCCAACCAGGGGCTTGTCCATGGCCAGCAGCGCCTGGACCTCGTCCCCAGCCAACTCGACGTTGACCGCGATCACCGCATCCACGCGCTGGCGCAGCAGGAAATCGGAGAAGATCTTCTCGCGCTGGGTGCGGTCCTTGGTCAGCTGATAGAGCGTGGTGTCATAGCCCTCGTCCATCAAGCGGCTGGAAATGCCTTCCAGCACGCAGGCATAGAACCAGTGGTTGATCACCGGAACGAGCACGCCGATGTTGCGGGTCCGTCCCGAGGCCAGCCCGGACGCGGAAGATGAGACCACATAGCCCAGCTCGGTGGCGGCGCGCTGCACAGCCTCCTGCGCGGACGCGGAGACAGAACCCCGGCCAGATAATGCGCGCGAGACGGTGGCAATGGATACGCCAGCGGCTTGTGCGACGTCTTTGATCCCGGCCACTTCTCTTCCTTCCTTCATAGGCACAGCCGTGGCTAGGGGAAATTCCTTCCCCTGGCCACGGCTCCTGCCCAACATTACCCGGTGCGGCTGCAGCCGGTCAGCAGATGGCCGGCTACGGCAACTGGAACCAGAGCGTGGTTTCGCCCGGAATCATTCCCGGTTCCGCCGAAATCTCGCTTTGGCTGCGCACCAGTTCGGTGGCGCCCTGCGCACCGGCAGGCAAAGGCTGTGCAGTTGCAGCGTAGTTGGCCACGACCAGCACAGTGCCGTTGGCGAAAGCCAGAACATCATCTCCGGTGCCTTCGACCCAATCCAGGGTGCCGGTGCCCAGTGCATGATCCTGGCGCAGCTGCAACAGGCGGCGGTACAGGTTCAGCGTGGAGGACTGGTCATCGACCTGCGCATCGCGGGCGTAGGAGTCCCAGCCTGCCGGCTGCGGCAGCCAGCTTTCACCGGTCGCGCTGAAGCCGAAAGCGGGCTTGCCGCTTTCCCAGGGCAAGGGCACCCGGCAGCCGTCACGCCCGTAGCGCTCGCCATTGGTGCGCAACCAGGTAGGATCCTGGCGCGCCTCATCCGGCAGTTCAACGGCTTCTGGCAGGCCCAGCTCTTCGCCCTGGTAGATGTAGGCGCCACCTGGCAGGGCCAGCATCAACGCGCTGGAAGCACGAGCGCGACGCAATCCCACGGCAGCCTCCGGCAGGTTCGGGGTGTTCAGGCCGATGCCCTCGCCCTGCGGGTTCTCATCGGTCAGCGCCAAGCGGGTCGCATGGCGCACCACGTCATGGTTGGAGAGCACCCAGGTGCTCGGGGCGCCGACCTTGCCGAACTCCTCCAGAGACTGGTCGATGGTTTCGCGGATCTGCTGGGCATCGAAGTCGCAAGAGAGATAAGGGAAGTTGAAAGCCTGGTGCATCTCGTCCTCGCGCACCCACTTGGCCATCAGCGACAGGGGATTGACCCAAGCCTCGGCGCACAGCACGCGCTCGCCGTCGTACTCGTCCATGACCTTGCGCCAGTCGCGGTAGATCTCATGCACGCCATCCTGGCCCCACCACGGAGCCAGTTCGTCGGTGCCGCCCATGGAGGCACCGCTTGGGTCCGGGGTGAAGTCCGGCAAGCCCTCGGCCTTGATCAGCCCGTGGGCCACGTCAACGCGGAAGCCGTCGGTGCCCCGGTCCAGCCAGAAGCGCAGGACGTCGCGGAACATCGCGCGCACTTCCTCGTTGTGCCAGTTGAAGTCCGGCTGCGAGGAGTCGAAGATATGCAGGTAGGACTGGCCGGCGCTGCCATCAGGATTCGTGGTTTCGGTCCACATGGGGCCGCCGAAGACTGAATCCCAATTATTCGGGAGCCCGGTTGCCGGGGTGTCCTTGAAGATGAAGCGGTCACGTTCGGGGGAGCCGGGCGCGGCCTTGAGTGCTTCCTGGAACCACGGGTGCTGGTCCGAGCAGTGGTTCGGAACCAGGTCGATGATGACGCGCAGGCCCAATGCGTGGGCCTTGGCCACCATCGCGTCGTAGTCCTCCAGGGTTCCAAACAGCGGATCCACATCGCAGTAGTCCGACACGTCGTATCCGGCGTCCTTTTGCGGGGAAGTGAAGAATGGCGAAAGCCAAATCGCGTCGACCGAAAGCTGCGCGATGCTTTCCAGGCGTTGGGTAATGCCGCGCAGATCACCCATCCCATCGCCATTGGAATCGGCGAAGGAGCGCGGGTAGATCTGGTAGATCACCGAGGAGCGCCACCACTGCGAGTCTTCGGATTGCACAAGGGAATCAGCTGCTGAACGAATTGAAGTCATGACGGTAACGATAAATGATTCACCACAGTTTGTAAACGCTTGCAATTATGGTTCAAAGCCTTCGTTCCATGGTGAGGTCTGAATTCGTGCCTCGGCCGATAAAAACTGATTTTTATCGGCGTTGTTGTCAATTTTCATGATCTGTGCCACGCTGTAAACGCTTACAATCAATGTGTTACTCGCTCCACTAAAGACCCGACCGGCAGGCCCAGCGGAAATCGCGGCCGACCCGGTCCCTGATGACACAGTTGTCACGAAAGGACATCCCATGAAGGTGAATAAGCACCCTTGGCTTCTCGGCGGAGCACTGACGGCCATTGCCGCACTCTCGCTCACCGCCTGCGGCGGGTCTGGCTCCAACACGCCAGCAGTTTCCTCCAGCCCCGCAGCGGCGCAATCCTCGCCGGCAGCTGCCTCCGGCGGCAAGCTGACCGTCTGGGTCGACGCCAACCGCGAGCCAGTGCTCAAGGATGCAGCAGCTGACTTCGAGAAGCAGTCCGGGGTCAAGGTGGACCTCGTGATCAAGGACTTCTCCAAGATCCAGGAAGACTTCCTGCGCCAGGTTCCAACCGGCAAGGGCCCGGATATCACCATCGGCGCCCACGACTGGTTGGGCAACCTGGTCAACAACGGCGTAGTCCAGCCAGTTGAGCTGGGCGACAAGGCCGGCGAGTTCCAGGACGTCGCGGTCAACGCCATGAGCTACGAGGGCAACACCTACGGCGTTCCCTACGCCACCGAGAACCTGGCCCTGCTGCGTAATGCGGATCTGGTCAAGGAAGCTCCAAAGAGCTTCGATGACATGATTGCCGCCGGCGAGAAGGCCGGCACCGAATTCCCGTTCCTGGTCCAGGTCTCTGACGTCGGCGATCCATTCCACGCCTACCCGTTCCAGACCTCCTTCGGCGCACCGGTGTTCGGCACCGATGATACGGGCGCCTATGACCCGGCAGATCTGCAGATCGGCAACGAGGGCGGCATCGAATTCGCCAAGTGGCTGGCTGAAGAGGGCGAAGAAGGCAACCTGAAGACCAGCCTCGACGGGGACATTGCCAAGGAGAAGTTCGTCTCCGGCGACTCGCCATTCTTCCTGACCGGTCCATGGAACGTGGAAGCAGTAGAAGAAGCTGAAATCAACCTGGAAATCGACCCGATTCCATCGGCCGGTGGCGAGCAGGCCCAGCCATTCGTCGCCGTGCAGGGTTTCTTCGCTTCCGCGAAGACCGAGAACCTGCTGGCGGCTACCGAATTCCTGACCAACTATATCGGCACCGAAGAAGTCCAGACCGAACTGTACGAGGTAGGCAACCGCCCGCCGGCAAACAAGGCAGCATTCGAAGCGGCCAAGGCCGATGAAACCATCGCTGCCTTCGGCGAGGTCGGCGCCAACGGCGTGCCAATGCCGAACATCCCGGAAATGGCTGCCGTATGGGAGTTCTGGGGCGTAGCCGAGGCCGAGATCATCACCGGCAAGGCTGATCCGGCCAAGCGCTGGAAGCAGATGACCTCGGATATCGAAAAGGCCATCTCGAAGTAGGAACGCCTGCCACCAGGCACAACGATGGGCGCTGGGGCCGGGAGGAACTCCTCCGGGTCCCAGCGCCTGCAATTCACCAGCGCTAACTGCACTTGATCGACAGGGACATCTGGAAGATGACAAAGACCGCCCGCCAAGGGCCGCAACCCGGCACCGAGGAGACGAAGCCCAAGCTGTCACCGGCAGCCAGGCGCTTCGCCAACGCCACCAGTACCTCCACTGGCGCCATGCTCGCCAAGATCATCCTGGTGGCGATCGTCGATGCGACCGCGCTCTTCGCGGTCTTCACCGCACTGGGGCGCGAAGCCTGGGCGATCGCCGCGGTGATCGCGGCCATTACCGTGCTGATCAACGTGGTCTACTTCAAGCGCGGATGGCTGCCGGCAAAGTACCTGCTGCCGGGCACCATCTTCCTGCTGATCTTCCAGGTCTTCGTGATCGGCTACACCGGGTATATCGCCTTCACCAACTACGGTTCGGGGCACAACTCGGATAAGGATGACGCGATCAGCGCGCTGCTGCAATCCAACCAGAACCGCGTCGAGGGATCAGCCGGCTACCCGGTGTCCATCCTCGAGGGGCAAGACGGGCTGGCGATGCTCATTGAGCGCGATGGCCAGCAGCTGCTCGGCGATGCGGATGATCCTTTCGTCCCGGTAGACCCCGCTGGCCTGGGTGACTACTCCGAACTGGCTTTCGCCGATTTGCTGGGCCGCCAGCAGGAAGTCACCTCGCTGGCCGTTCCATTCACCGAGAACCCGGCAGATGGCACCGTGCGCACCAGCGATGGCCGCACCGCCTACCAGTACACTTCCTCCATCAAGCATGATGAAGCCGCGGACACCATGACCGATCAGCAGACCGGCGTGGTGTACCGGGACACCGGCGTGGGCGCGTATACCGCGCAAGACGGCTCGCAGCTGATGCCCGGCTGGTCCATCAACGTGGGCTTCGAGAACTTCACCCGTGCGGTCACCGATTCCTCGATCCGCAACGCCCTGTTCTCTGTCACCGTGTGGACCTTCGCCTTCGCCTTCCTGTCGGTGGCGACCACCTTCTTCCTCGGGCTGTTCCTGGCGATTGTCTTCAACGACATGCGCATGAAGGGGCGGAAGGTCTACCGCGTCATCTCGATCCTGCCTTACGCATTCCCTGCGTTCCTGGGCGGGCTGGTCTGGGCCGGCATGCTCAACCGCGACTTCGGGTTCGTCAACCAGGTGCTCCTGGGCGGAGCGCAGATCCCTTGGCTGACCGACCCGTGGCTGGCGAAGTTCTCCGTGCTCTGGGTGAATCTGTGGCTCGGATTCCCGTACATGTTCCTGGTCTGCACCGGGGCGCTGCAGTCCATTCCGAATGAACTCTCCGAAGCGGCCACCATCGACGGGGCGAAGCCGTTCCAGATCTTCCGGTTGATCAAGCTGCCGCTGCTGCTGGTCTCGGTGGCTCCGCTGCTGATCAGCTCCTTCGCCTTCAACTTCAACAACTTCAACGTGATCTACATGCTCACCGAAGGCGGGCCGCGCATGCAGGATGCAGGACTGAACGTGGGATCCACCGACATCCTGATCTCCATGGTCTACAAGGTGGCCTTCGTTGGCTCCCAGCGCGACTATGGGCTGGCCAGCGCCTTCTCCATCATCATTTTCGTGATCGTCGCGATCATCTCGATTATCAGTTTCAAGCAGACCAAGGCACTGGAGGAGCTGAACTAATGAGCACCGAAATCACCGGCAGGCCGGTAGCCGGCGCACCCAAGGGACGCGCGGGGCGCCAGGGCCTGGGCAAATGGTTCGCCTCCACCGGCTGGCGCCACCTGATCGGCGTGGCCCTGTGCATCTATGCGGCCTTCCCGCTGCTCTACGTGCTCTCGGCCTCGCTGAACCCCAATGGAACCCTGCTGTCTTCCAACGGATTGTTCACCACCATCGGCTTCAACAGCTATGTGGAGCTGTTCCAGAATCAGCAGCGTCCCTTCGGCGCCTGGTTCATCAACACCTTGGTGATCGGCCTGACCACGGCGGCCGCTTCGGTGTTCCTCGGCGCCTTGGCTGCCTACAGCTTCTCGCGGATGCGCTTCACCGGCCGCCGCGTGGGCCTGGTCAGCTTGCTGATTGTGCAGATCTTCCCGCAGCTGCTGGCCGTAGTGGCGATCTTCATCCTGCTCACCTCGCTGGGAGATGTCTTCCCGGTCTTGGGCATCGATAACCAGATCGCATTGATCATGGTGTACCTGGGCGGGGCACTGGGTGTGAACACCTATCTGATGTACGGCTTCTTCAACACCATTCCGGTGGAAATCGATGAAGCGGCGAAGATCGATGGTGCTGGCCATGCCCGCATCTTCTTCACCATGATCCTGCGCCTGGTGGCACCGATCCTGGCCGTCGTGGGCCTGCTGTCCTTCATTTCCAGCACCTCGGACTTCGTGATCGCCTCGGTCATCCTGGTCTCCCCGGAGAACCAGACGCTGGCTGTGGGACTGTACTCCTACGTCTCGGAGGAATTCACCTCCAACTGGTCGGTCTTCGCTGCCGGTGCGGTACTGGCAGCGATCCCGGTGATGGCATTGTTCCTGTTCTTGCAGAAGTACATTGTCGGCGGCCTGACCGCCGGCGCAGGCAAGTAGCCCGCAGCAACTGACCACTTCGGGCAGATGGGGCAACGCCACTGGCGTTGCCCCATTTTGCCTGCGTCAGCCCATGGGCCGGAGCACGTAGAGTAAAAGGCATGAAGCCCTACTTGCCGCGCGCCGCCCGCAACTACCTGGAGCAACTTCGCCGTGCGCTGGATTTCTTGTCTTTGCAAGAACGCAACGAAGTCATTGAAACCACCAAGCAGGAGATTCTCCGCCTGCCTGGCGGCGGACGCCGCAAGAGCGATTTGATCCGCTTGCTCGGCGAGCCTGCCTCGCGCGCGCTCAAATTCGAACGCCATGAGCCCGAAGCCCTGGAAGTGGGCAGCGGCAAGTACTTCTTGACGCGTATTCTGGCGTGGCCAATTTTCGCTCTCGCACTGCTGACCCTGATGGTGGTGCTTTTCGCCCCGCCGCAAGCCGCCTTGGCCAACGAACAGAGCTTCGGCTTTGTTGCCGGGGGAGTTGGCGGGCTGCTGGGGCAACTCGAATTGCTGATCGGATCCCAGCTGATTTGGCTGGCGTTCATTCCGGTCATCCTCAGCCTGGTTCCCTTGTGGCTGCCCAATAGTGCCGGCACCACCATCCACATCGTCGGGGCTGTGATCATGACCGTTATCTGCGCGGCGGGTGGCGGACAGCTCTCGCTCTTTTTCATTCCGGTGACCGTGCTGCTCTGGGCACAGGTTTTCACCCCGCTGCTGATGATGCGCGGTTCCATGGCAAGCCCCGGGCCCGGCTGGCTGGTGTGCGCGGCGGTGCTGCTGATCCTGGTCCTGGGGTATGCCAGCTACCAAGGCCTGGCCAGCTTCAGCGCTGCGCCATGGCTGATCCTGGCTCCGGCCGCGCTGCTGGCCGTGCTGGCGATGCTGTTGCCCTTCCGCTGGAAGCTGGCTCATATTGCGCTGGTCGCAGCCGGCCTGCTGGTGATGGCCGCTGGATTCGTCGCTGCGCTGCCAGGAACCTACGGGGCGGTCCTGGCCTGGCCGTGGCTGGCTGGCGGCATGAGCTTCGCCGTAGGACATCTCGCGCTAGCTGCCGGCATGTGGCACGAACGAGCCAGGAAATTGCTGGCCCTGTTTTAGGAGTTTCAATACTTGTAGGCGCTTAATGGGAATTTACAGAGAAAATGCGTATATCCTCGTGACATGGCCGAGAATAAGGAAAATTCCTCTCCTGAACCGACAAAACGTGGTCGCGGGCGCCCGCGCAAGGACTCTGAATTCCAGTCCCTGAGCAAAGAGCAGCTGGCCCAGAAGGCTCTGGAAATCGCCGGTGCCGAGGGCTACGACGCGCTGACCATGCACCGTCTTGCGGCCGAATTCAATGTCACCCCGCGGGCGTTGTACAACTACGTGGCGGATCGCCAAGAAGTCATCAACCTGGCGGTGGGGCGCTTCATCTCGATCAATCCGCTGATCGAGTTCGACTGCAACGACTGGAAGCTCGGGGTGACCGAAGCGTACAACGCGACGCGCCGGGCCTACCGGGCCTACCCCCGGGCCTCGCAATTGACGCTCGACGAAAAGCTCAAGGTGGAGCCCGGCCCGTTCCGCAATGAATTGATGGAACGGATCCTCGCCTTCTTCGTGGATATCGGCCTGACGCTCAAGCAGGCAGTGGCCATGGTCCGCGCCCTGGAACGGGATGTCCTGGGTTTCGTGATGCATGTGGATTACTACTATGACCGCCGCTCGAAGGACAGCCCGGACTACGTGAGCTCGCTGGTGCCGGTCCAATTGCTTGACGCCTACCCGGAAGTTCCGACACCGCTGGCACGCCAAGCGCTCGAGCTGCCGCAGCAAGACAGCGATGACCTTTTCGGGGAAGTCGTCGAGTTGCGGTTGCTGGCCATTGCGCAGATGCTCGAGCTCAACCGGGCCGCCGAAGACCGCAAAGAATGAAATAAGCACTTCGACAGGGAATATTAGCCAGCTGGCCAACGCTGTAGGTTGAAGGACCGCAGGATTGTGCGGCCTGGAATTCGTTTGAAAGTTGGCCCATGTCCCAGAGCAAGCCGCATCCGGTACCAATTGCTGAAGAACTCTCGGCCGGAGCGCGATGGCGATTGCTGGGCGTGCTGCTGGCAGCGATGTTCATGTCGCTGGTTTCGGTCAGCATCGTCAACGTGGTTCTTCCTGCCATCGGTTCCACCCTGCATGCCACCGAATCGGACCTGCAGTGGGTATTGGCCGGATATGCGCTGACCTTCGGCGTGGTTCTGGTTGCTGCCGGACGCGCCGGCGACCTGCTGGGCCGTGGCGTGATGTTCGTGGCGGGTTTGGCGATCTTCACAGCCGCCAGCATCCTCGCAGGGCTGGCCGCGGATCCACTGGTATTGAACATTGCCCGCTTCATCATGGGCGTTGGCTCGGGCCTGCTCAACCCCCAAGTGATGGGCATGATCCAGCAGCACTTCCGTGGCGCGGCCCGTGGCCGGGCCTACGGGCTGCTGGGCACCGCCGTCGGCTTCTCGGTAGCTATTGGGCCGGTGCTGGGCGGATTGCTGATCAACTGGTTTGGCGAAGACGCCGGCTGGCGCGCCACCTTCTTGATCAACGTCCCGGTCGGCGTGCTGGCTATTGTCCTGGCGCTGCTGTGGCTGCCCAAGCCGCTGTTCAACAAGCCAGCGGGCAAGGTGGATCTGGACCCGGTTGGCGGCCTCCTGCTGGCGGTTGGCATTTTCGCCCTGCTCCTGCCATTCGTCCAGGGCCGCGAAACCCCATGGCTCTGGTCGCTGCTGGCCTTGGCAGTGCTGGTCATGGTGCTCTGGGTCTGGTGGGAGAAGAAGTACAAGAAGCTCGGGCGCGAACCAATGGTGGAATTGGCCCTGTTCAAGATCCGCAGCTTCACCAACGGCACGCTCATTGCGGGCCTGTACTTCATGGGTGTTTCCAGCGTCTGGGTGCTGGTGGCCATTTACGTCCAGCAATCCCAGGGTTTCAGTGCCCTGCAGGCAGGGCTGATCTGCCTTCCCGCGGCCCTGCTCTCCGCCTTCAGCTCCGACATCGCCGGACGCTATGTCATGACCGTGGGGCGAAAAATGGTCATCGGCGGCATTCTCAGCGCCCTGTTCGGTCTGCTGGCCACCATTGCCGTGGTGGTCCTGGAGGATCGCGGGCTGCTGAACATCTGGTGGATGCTGCTTTCGCTGGCCTTCATCGGCGTAGCCCAGGGCTTCATTATTTCGCCTAACCAGGCGCTGACCCTCATGGAAGTTCCCGTGGCCAACTCCGGCAGTGCCGGCGGCTTGATGCAGACTTCCCAGCGCGTGGGCACTGCGGTGGGCATTGCGGTGATTACCGCTGTCTTCTACGGCATGAACCACGTAGCCGGGTACTCGATCGCCATGGCGCTCTCATTCGCTGCCATTTCCCTCTTGGTCCTGGCCACCTTGCTGGTCGGTATCCTTGATCTGCGCCATAGCCATGCTGCCCGCAGCAAGCCAGTTGCCGAAGAAGTCGTTCCCGTCAGCACCGGCGTGCAGCGTACGGTGACCGGGGCAATCGAGGTTGTCGGGCCGAAGGAGCCTACCCAGCCAGTAGACTCCCAGCCGTAATCCGGTACTGGCCAGCGGGTGGGCCGAAGACCTAGGCTGGGGGATATGAAGCGATTCTTCCTGCGCACCGCGGCACTGTCTTTGGCTTTTGGTGTTGCCGCCTGCGGGGCGACCCCGGGCGAGCCGGGCGCCAGCCAGCCAACTGAAAGCGAGACCAGCGTGATACTCCAGGATCCGGTCGGCTTGTGGGGCAGCAAGGAGCAAGGCCAGCCGTGGCTGGAGCTTGCCGAAGACGGCAAGATCACCGGCAGCGATGGCTGCAACCGCCTCGCCGGCACCTGGAGCGCATCCGAAGACCTGGAATTCGCCGCGCTCGCCTCGACCAAGATGTTCTGCGAAGGCGTGGATGACTGGCTCTCGCGCGCTGCCTCCGCCAAGCTGGAGGACGGCGAAAAGATGCTTGTCCTTGACGCAGACGGGAAAGAGCTAGGAACCCTTGCCTTTGGTGGCAAGGGATCCTAGCTCTTTGCTGCTTCAGCCTAGACTATGCGCTGACGCGGTAACCGGAGATCATCGGGCACTCGAAAGGATCCCGGGCCGATAGCCCGACCTTGTTCAGGTAGGTGATCACCTGTGCGTAGGATTCGCGGACACTGGCCACGGTGTACGGGACCTGGTGCTCGTCGCAGTACTGGCGCACGATGCGCGAGACGCCGGCCAGGTTGGCGCGCGGCATGGACGGGAACAGGTGGTGCTCTACTTGGTAGTTCAATCCGCCGTAGACGTGGGAGAGCACGCGGTTTCCCCAGCTGGACTTGGCCATGACATTGCGTCCGGTCAGTACCTGGCGGGAGAAGAAGTCGATGCGGGCGTCCTGGGGAACCATCGGCATGCCCTTGTGGTTCGGGGCGAAGGAGGCACCCATGTAGA
>NZ_JBLVOC010000010.1:43405-48393 GCF_053543575.1 Glutamicibacter sp. AGC84 | reverse complement strand
CCCTCTTCCGGGCCCCGAACGCCGCACGGTCGCACGGTCTTACCAGTGAGAACATATCAAACGTTTCGCCCCAGAACTGCAGAAAACAGGCGGAAAACCGGGATTTTTTCAACTAATTGCAGATTTCTTGGCTCAACGGCAGCATTTTTGGGTTCAATGAAGGCTTTTGCAACGTTCCTTAACGCCGCAAGGCCCGCCAATCCGGGAACGGACAGCGGGCCTTGCGCAAAGCTCTAGCGGAAGCTTACTTCTTGGCTACAGCAGCCTTCAGCTTCGACCCAGCGGTCAGCTTGACCGAGTGGCCAGCAGGAATCTGGATTGCTTCACCGGTCTGTGGGTTGCGGCCGGTGCGAGCTGCACGATCGGTGCGCTCTACAGCCAACCAACCTGGGATCGACACCTTCTCACCCTTGGAAATCTGGTCGACGAAAACCTCGAAGACTGCATCCAGAACACCATTAACGGCAACCTGGGAGTTTTCGGTCTTCGCTGCAACAGCAGCAACAAGTTCGCTACGGTTCATAGCCAATGTATGGTCCTCCTGGACTAGTGATCCAAAGCCCTCTTCCGGGCCCCGAACGCCGCACGGTCGCACGGTCTTACCAGTGAGAACATATCAAACGTTTCGCCCCAGAACTGCAGAAAACAGGCGGAAAACCGGGATTTTTTCAACTAATTGCAGATTTCTTGGCTCAACGGCAGCATTTTTGGGTTCAATGAAGGCTTTTGCAACGTTCCTTAACGCCGCAAGGCCCGCCAATCCGGGAACGGACAGCGGGCCTTGCGCAAAGCTCTAGCGGAAGCTTACTTCTTGGCTACAGCAGCCTTCAGCTTCGACCCAGCGGTCAGCTTGACCGAGTGGCCAGCAGGAATCTGGATTGCTTCACCGGTCTGTGGGTTGCGGCCGGTGCGAGCTGCACGATCGGTGCGCTCTACAGCCAACCAACCTGGGATCGACACCTTCTCACCCTTGGAAATCTGGTCGACGAAAACCTCGAAGACTGCATCCAGAACACCATTAACGGCAACCTGGGAGTTTTCGGTCTTCGCTGCAACAGCAGCAACAAGTTCGCTACGGTTCATAGCCAATGTATGGTCCTCCTGGACTAGTGATCCAAAGCCCTCTTCCGGGCCCCGAACGCCGCACGGTCGCACGGTCTTATCAAGAGTTGAACTTACCAGCTGAAAGCGACAAAAAGTGCATCATCTTGCGGATTCTGCTGAATTTTCGCCAAATCAAGGGTGTGAAAGTTCACCCGGGACCTACAGCGCGAACGGATCGAGGCCTTCGTTTGCCTCCACGAAAAGTTCCCAGGCTTTGCTTTGCAGCTCCTTGCCGCGGGTCGCTTTCGCCGGGCTGGCCAGTGCCGTTGGACCCTTCGTGAGGTATTTCGGCCCCAAGTAGCTGCCTCGGGGCGCGTCTTCGAGTTCCGGCGCCAATGCCGCTTCGACCAATGCCACCGCACCTTCATGTTTGCCCTGCGCGAAACTGGACTGCAATTGGCCAATCAGCCGCTTGGCAAAGTCCGGTTCGTTGATGTTGGGCACCTGCGGGGTCAGCCCGGAAAGCGAATACCCCGGGTGGATGGCCAGCGCGCGAGCCGGCAGTTCCAGCTGGCGCAGCCGGTGGTCCAGGGCCAAGGTGAAGGCTTGCACTGCCGCCTTGGACTGCGCATAGGCACGGTATGGATGGTAGTCGCGGGTCAAGGCCAGGTTTTGCGGATCGGTAGCCAGCATCCGGGTGGACATCGATCCCAGCCCGATGAACCGCAGCGGCTGGGCGAAGCGTTCGGCCAGCTCGCCGACTAGCCGCGCATGCCCGATGAAATTCGTGCTCATGGTCAGCTCATGGCCCAGCAGGCCCTCGACGCGGCTCTGCGGCGCCCGGATGACCCCGGCATTGGCGATCAGCGCATCCAATGGCCGATTGCGCAGTTCAGCTGCCAGCCCCATGGCGGATTCCATGCGCGAGGAGTCGAACTGCATGAATTCCACGCTAGCCGCCGGTACGCGCAGCCGGATCTGCTCCATGGCATGCTCCGCACGGCTCTGGTTGCGGCAGGCCAGGATAACTTGCGCACCGGCTCGCGCCAAGCCGAGGCTCGCGAAGAAGCCAAGGCCGCTATTCGCGCCGGTCACCACAACGGTCTTGCCTTGGCCCAGCGGCGCCCACCGCTGCCGGTTCGCGTAGATGTCAGTTGCGGGTCTCGGATAGCGCGTCGCTGGCTTCATGGAATACACGCTACTACAGGGATAATGCTCGATTGCGGGTGGGACATGGCCGCTTATAGCGATCTCCAGCCACCTCGCAGCCGCTTGCTGGGCACTGGATCCTTGGCGAGGCGCCCGAACCCGAAGGGAATGATTTTATCTTCCCAGCTCCCCCATCAATTGCTTCGGAACGTCCCAGTGCCGTTGCCGGGCTCAGGCACACGGTGGGATCATTGGAAGATGGAGCACAGCGAGGATGCCGCACTGAATGCGGCCCGGTACAAGATGAAGCAGGACAGCGAGCCGTTGCCGGTGGACGAGTATGCGCAGGCCACCGGGATGGCTCCCGTCGAGAAGCAGAAGACGCCGCTGCAGCTGCATGCCGAGGACGAGGCATGGGAAGTGGCCAACTCCGTGCTCGATGAGGCTTTCGCCCGCGGGGACTTCGACAATCTTGCCCTCTCGGGCCAGAAGATCGACCATATCACCAGCAATGACGATCCCGACTGGTGGCTGAAGTCCATGATGCGCCGAGAGCAGCTTACCGGGCTGGGCCCACCGGCCCTGACCTTGCGCGTGGAAGATGAGCAGATGGAGCAGACCTTGGACCGCTTGCCCTCCGAGCGGGCCGTGCGTGAGCATATCGAGGATTTCAATGCCCGCATTATCGAGGCGCGGCGGCAGCTGCTTGGCGGCCCGCCGGTGATCACCGCTTTGCGCGATTCCACCGCAGAGGTGCTTGGTTGGCAGGAACGCCGGGCGGCAGAACCTGCACCGGTGGCAGAGAAGGCACCGGTGAAACGCCGGTGGTGGTGGCGGCGTTAAAAGGCGAAGCCGCCTTCCCGAAAGGGAAGGCGGCTTGCTAAGTCAAAAGACTTGCAGGTCTTACCAGGAAGACTTGGTGATGCCCGGAAGCTCACCACGGTGTGCCATGTCGCGGAAGCGAACACGGGAGATACCGAACTTCTGGAAGGTGCCGCGTGGGCGACCGTCGATTGCGTCGCGGTTGCGAACGCGGATCGGGGAAGCATCGCGTGGAAGCTTCTGCAGGCCTACGCGTGCAGCTTCGCGAGCTTCGTCGGTTGCGTTTGGATCAACCAGGGTCTTCTTCAATTCGAGACGCTTTGCAGCGTAACGCTCGACAATGACCTTGCGCTGTTCGTTCTTTGCGATCTTGGACTTCTTGGCCATGTCTTAGCGCTCCTCTCGGAATTCAACGTGCTTACGGACGACTGGGTCGTACTTCTTCATGACCATGCGGTCAGGGTTGTTACGACGGTTCTTACGGGTTACGTAAGTGAAACCGGTTCCAGCGGTGGACTTCAGCTTGATGATCGGACGTACGTCCTTATCCTTCTTTGCCATTTTTAGAGCTTCACACCCTTCGCAATCAGGTCAGCAATTACAGCGTCGATACCGCGAGCATCGATGACCTTGATGCCCTTGACCGACAGGGTCAGGGTCACCTTACGGCGCAGGGAAGGCACGTAGTAGGTCTTCTTCTGGATGTTCGGATCGAAACGACGCTTGTTGCGACGGTGCGAGTGGGAGATGCTATGTCCGAAGGCCGGAGTAGTACCGGTTACCTGGCAAACAGCTGCCATGATCACTCCTCAGTTAGTTAGTAGTAAAATTCGGCGGTACTCGCGCACAGTGCCCATACCAAAATATCGACACCGCTTCTGCGTTATGAGTCCCGCCAACCAGTGAAACACCGTTAATACTGCACACTAGGAAGGTAACCAGGCTGGGTGAGAACCAACCGAAGAGCCTTAAAGTATGTAAGTCGGTGAACTTCGCAACCGGTCGAGCAATTTCCCCGTACTCAGTCGGCCACGATATTCGGTATTACGGGCAACGCGCAGTTGTTCTGCTGTTAGACGGCATAACAACACACGCGATTAACGCCTGATTAGCTTATCGAGAATTCCTCAGTGTTCCAAATCGAGGTTTTCCGAATTCAGGATCCAATGATCCGCATCAAGCGAAGTTGTAATTTTGCGTGCGATCCGCGTGAGATCGTTAACGTCCTTGTCATCAAGGGTATCGAAGAGAAGACCGCGCACCGAGGCAACGTGGTGAGGCGCCATCTGCTGCACGGCTTCCCATCCGGCCTGCGTTAATGAGGCGATTTTCACACGGGCATCTTCTGCGGACTGCTCGCGGGTGACCCAGCCGCGCTTCTCCAGCTTCTTGACCACATGCGACAGTCGCGAAAGCGAAGCACTGGTGTGCGAAGCCAGCGTCGTCATGGTCAGCTGATGGTCCTTGGCCTCGGAGAGCATGGCGAGCATGTGGTAGTCGAAAAGCGTGATGCCTTCCAGGCCCTGCAGATCGGAATCCAAGGCCGCCGGAAGCAAAGTCATGACAGCATGCAGTCCAAGCCAGGCGTCGCGTTCAGGCCCGGAGAGCCAAACTGGCTTATCGCTCATGAAGTTTCCAATCGTTCATAGACCTGCACCTACAGGCCAGCAAGGTATCAACCTGTAGACCATATATTGTAAAGCTAAGTATTTACTATATGTCAGATGCCCGCATTTCGGCTCTCTGCCAATATTTCGTTCCGCCAGCCACCCTAATGGCCTTTGGGCTCGGCTGCATCCTGCAGGCAATGGTCCTGCAAATCACCGCAAGAGCAGCAAGCGGCCGGAGGCCTAGCGCCAGTCCAACAGCGTGCAGGTCCCAGAGGGTGCAAGGAGCGAGCTGGGTGCCGCTCACGCTAGTGACGATCCCTGCTTTTTGACCAGCTGGCAAGCCAAAGGCCCGCGCTGAAGAGC
>NZ_JBLVOC010000010.1:37039-43375 GCF_053543575.1 Glutamicibacter sp. AGC84 | reverse complement strand
GCGCGGGCCTTTGGAACCTAGGAATTCTCCAGCTGTTTCTTCTTCCGGTAGCTGATCACCTGTCCGATGACCACCACGAGCAGGGCAAGGATGAACATCGCCGAACCAATGACATTCGCCTGGGCCGGGATGCCGCGGGTAGCTGCCACATAGATGAACTTCGGGAAGGTCTGGAAGGTGCCGGAGTTGAAATTCGTGATGATGAAATCATCAAAACTCATCGCGAAGGACAACAGCGCGGCGGCCACAATGCCTGGCAGCAGCAGCGGGAACGTCACCTTCCAGAAGGCCGCACGCGGCGAGGCGTAGAGATCGGCGGCCGCTTCTTCCAATCGCGGATCCAGCGATGAGACACGAGCCCTGACGGTGACGATCACGAAGGACATGCAGAACACGACGTGGGCGATCACGATGGTGGCGTAGCCCAGTTCCCAACCGAGGTTCAGGAACTGTGCCAGCAGCGAAGCACCGAGCACGACCTCCGGAGTAGCCAACGGCAAAATGATCAGCACATCGGTGAGCTTGCGGAACCGGAACTTGTAGCGGACCAGGCCGATGGCGATCAGCGTGCCCAAGGCGGTGGCGGCAATCGTAGCCACCGTGCCGACCTGCAGCGAGTGCACCAGCGATTCGCAGACCGCCGGAGCGCCGCAGGGGTTCTGCCAGTTCTCCAGGGTGAAGCCGCGCCAGTCCAGGTTGGTGCGGCCGGCATCGTTGAAGGAGAACACGAAGATGTACGCGATCGGGACCAGGAGGTAGATGAAAGCCAGCCCGCCGACAGCGGGGATGAACCAGCGTCCGATTTTCTGCTTCATGCTACGTCAGCTCCTTGGTCCCGAAGCGGCGGATATAGATCGTGACCAGGACCAGGATCGAGACCATCAGCACGAAGCTCAACGCCGAGGCGCCCGGGTAATCGATGACCTTGAAGAATCTGGAATCGATGATCTGGCCGATCATCGTAGTATTGCGGTTATTGCCCAGCAGGGCCGCGTTCACGTAGTCGCCGGCGGCCGGGATGAACGTCAGCAGGGTGCCGGCGAAGACGCCCGGGGCGCTCATCGGCAGCGTCACCTTGAAGAATGAGGTCACCGGGCTGGCATACAGATCCCCCGAGGCCTCGAGCAGGCGGGTGTCCAGCCGGCCCAGGTTAGCGTAGATCGGCAGCACCATGAACGGCAGGAAGTTATAGGTCAGGCCCGCGACGACCGCGAACGGCGTGGCAGTCAGGTGCCCGTCGGCTGGCAGGATCGCCAGGAATTTCAGCGTTTGGGCGATGAACCCCTCATCGGCCAGTATCTGCTTCCAGGCCTGGGTGCGCAGAATGAAGCTGGAGAAGAACGGGGCGATCAGCAGCACCAGCAAGATGCCCTGCAGCAGCGTCTTCTCGCGCAAGCGGACTGCCACCAGGTAGGCCATCGGGAAGCCGATGAGCAAGGCCAGGACGGTGGCGATCAGCGCGAACCCGAAGGAGCGCAGCAGCTCGGGCCAGTAGGCGGCGAGCACCGTGGCGTAGTTGCCGATTTCGAAACCCGGCACGAATTCGCCGATTTCCCCGCCCTCGGGTTTCACGTACAGGCTCATTGCCAGCAGGACAACCACCGGAAGCGCGAAGAACAGGGCGAGCACCAGCATGCCCGGGGCGATCAGGTAGACGCCGGTGCGGCCCTTGCGCCGCTCCGCCCGGATCTCCTCGGGGCTGCGCAGGTCGACGATGCCCTTCTTGGTCATGACCGTCATGGCTGGTCAACTCCGGCATCCTCGTGCTCGGCACCGGCCAGTCCGAAGGAATGCTGCGCTTCCCAGGACAGGTACACGGTGTCGCCTTCGGCAGCAGGCTGCTGGCCGCGATTCTGCGCGAAGGTCCCGAGCGTGCCGATCCCGTCCACCTCGACCAGGTACTCGGTGGTGGTGCCGGTGAAGGACACGTCGACCACGGTGCCGGACAAGCGGTTCTCTCCCGCATAGCCATCGCGCGAGATCGTGATCTTCTCCGGGCGCACCCCGACGACCACCTCCCCTGAGGCCTGCACGGCGCGGTCGGCCGGCAGCAAGATGGCTTGGCCGTTGACCATGACGCTGAGCATGCCGGCGTCATTGCCGGTGACCGTGCCGCGCATCAGGTTCGACTTGCCCAGGAAGTTCGCGACGAACGCGGTCTTGGGCAATTCGTAGAGTTCGCGCGGCGGGCCCATCTGCTCGATCCGTCCGCCGTTCATCACGGCGACCACGTCGGCCATGGTCATGGCTTCCTCCTGGTCGTGGGTGACGTGGATGAAGGTCAGGCCGACTTCGGTCTGGATGTTCTTCAGCTCCAGCTGCATTTGGCGGCGCAGCTTCATGTCAAGTGCCCCGAGGGGCTCATCGAGCAGCAGCACCTGCGGGCGATTGACCAGCGCCCGGGCCAGGGCCACGCGCTGCTGCTGCCCGCCGGAGAGCTGGATCGGCTTGCGATTGGCAAGGTGCCCGAGCTCCACCAGGTCCAGCCCGGCCCTGGCTTTCTCCATCGCCTGCTTGTCCTTCTTGCGCTTGAGCCCGAAGGCCACGTTTTCCAGCACGCTCATGTGCGGGAACAGCGCATAGGACTGGAACACGGTGTTCACCGGACGCTGGTGGCTGGCCAGCGCGGTCACGTCCTGGCCGCCGATCGAGATGCTGCCCTCACTGGGGGCCTCAAGGCCCGCGATCATGCGCAGGGTGGTCGACTTGCCGCAACCGGAGGGTCCGAGCAGGGCGAAGAAGGTGCCCGAAGGGACCACCAAATCCAGGTCCTTGACCGCCACGAAGCTGGAAAAGCGCTTGGTGATGCCCAAGAGGTGCAGATCCGCGCCGGTGGCAGTGGTTTCGGTACGCGTTGCCAAGGTTGTCATGCCCCTATCACTTCCTGGAACTGGTTGTGGAAATCGGTTTCTGCTGCCGGTACAGCACGTGCGGAGGTTGCCCGGTTGACGACGTCCCTGGCGCGGGCCGGGCCCGAACCGCGGCCTTTGGGCAGGCGCTGGCAGTTGATGGCTCGTTGGCGAGTCATGGTGTTCCCCGCTTTCTAGGCGCCGATTGCACTCTGGAATTCAGAGTTCAACGCGGTCTCTTCATCCGCTTCCAGCGAGCGGAAGACATGCGCCTTTGCCAGATCCTCATCGGTCGGGAAGATCAGCGGGTTGCCGACCAGGTCAGGGTCGATCTTTTCCATTTCTTCCTGGGCGCCGACCACCGGGCAGATGAAGTTCACGTAGGCTGCGACCTGCGCGGCCACGGCCGGGTCGTAGTAGAAGTCCATGAGCTTCTCGGAGTTGGCCTTGCGTGGCGAGGCCACCGGGACCATCAGGTTGTCGCTCCACAGGGTGCCGCCGGCCTCGGGGATCACGAACTCCCACTGGTCATCGTTCTCGAAGTTCATCTGCACGATATCGCCGGACCAGACGATGCCGGCGATCGCATCGCCCGAGACGAAGTCCTCCTTGTAGGAGTTGCCCTTGACCTGGCGGATCTGGCCATTGCCGATGTTCTCGCGCAGCACGTCGGCAGCGGCGCCGAATTCGCTTTCGCCCCATTGGCCGGCGATGTCCACGCCGTTGTGCAGCATCAGCAGGCCGATGGTGTCGCGCATTTCATCGAGCACGGTGATACGGCCCTTGAGCTTTGGATCCCAGAGGTCCTCGACGGATTTCAGGCCCTTGGGGAATGCCTTCTTATTCCAGGCGATGCCGGCGTAGCCGGACTGCCAGGTCAGCGAGTGCTTGCGTCCCGGGTCGAAGTCCACGTCCTTCAGATTGGGCAGCAGGTTGGCCGAGTTGGGGATGTTCGCCAGGTCCAGCTCCTGGGCGTAGCCCTGGCGGATCATGCGGCCGGCCATCCAGTCGGTCATCGTGATGACGTCCTGGCCGATGTCCTGGCCTGCCTTGAGCTGGCCCTGCACCTTGCCGTAGTAGGTGTCGTTGCCGTCGATATCCTCGCGGTAGTTCACCTTGATGCCGGTCTGCTTGGTGAACGCATCCAGTGTCGGGTAGGTCTTCTTCTCGTCGTCGTAATCCAGGTACAAGGTCCAGTTGGCCCAGTTCACGGTGGGGTCGTTTGCGGAAATGTCCTCGATCGACGGTGCGGCTTTGGTGCTGCTTCCTCCGGTGCCGCAGGCTGCGAGCAGACCGGTCAGGCCCAATGCGCCGGCCGCGGAAAGCACGCCGCGGCGGGAGTAGCTGCGCTGGCTCATGGCCTGGACCAGTGCGCGGACTTGGGGGTCTTGCGGAAGTCGGCGTTGCGAGTGCGACATGGCTGGAATCCTAACGACGAATGTGATCGGCCACACATGAAAGTGTTGTCGTTCATCCTGCCAGCAATGCACAAGTCCAACAAGACCCGAACGCAAGTTTCCTTGTAAAAATTACGTTACGAAAACTGAAAACTTTCAAAAATACCCCTTTCGCAACTGAATCAGTGACGGTAGGGTCTGTGGAAAGTCCCTTAGACCTAGGAGGTCGATATGACGCTGCCCTCGCATACGGCACAGGCCATTGATGAAATTTCCAAGGAGATCATCGAGCAGCTGCAGGAAGATGGCCGGCGCTCCTATGCCGCCATCGGCAAGGCAGTGGGCCTGAGCGAAGCGGCTGTGCGCCAGCGCGTGCAGAAGCTGGTCGAGAGCCGCGTCGTGCAAATCGTCGCAGTCACCAACCCGCTGGAATTGGGATTCACCCGCCAGGCCATGATCGGCGTCGTCGCCGCCAGCGACATCAGCGGCACCGCCGACCGGATCGCCGAACTTCCGGAAGTCGACTACTGCGTGGTCACCGCCGGCAGCTCGGACATCCTCGCGGAGGTCATCTGCTCGAACGATGAGGACCTGCTGCGCGTGATCGGAACGATCCGCGGGCTCGAAGGCGTGGTCAGCACCAATACGTACACCTACCTTTCACTCAAAAAACAGGAATACAACTGGGGAACACGATGAACACACCACGTGGTACCGATCGCCAGCAAGCCGCTCGCGATCACCTTTGGATGCACATGGCCCGGCACTCCGGAATTTCCAACGGCGCGCACGTTCCGATCATCTCGCGCGGCGAGGGGCACAAGATCTACGACGATGCCGGGCGCGAATACATCGACGGCTTGGCCGGGCTGTTCGTGGTCAACGCGGGGCACGGGCGCGCCGAATTGGCCGAAGCCATGGCCAAGCAGGCCGAGAAGCTGGCCTTCATGCCGCTGTGGTCCTACGCCCACGAACCGGCGATCGACCTGGCTGAGCGCCTGGCCAGCTATGCACCGGGCGACTTGAACCGCGTCTTCTTCACCACCGGCGGCGGCGAGGCGGTCGAATCCGCCTTCAAGCTGGCCAAGCAGCATTTCAAGATGAAGGGCAAGCCGGGCAAAACCAAGGTCATTTCGCGCGCCCTGGCCTACCACGGCACCCCTCAGGGAGCCTTGGCCATCACCTCGCTGCCGGATATGAAGACCCCGTTCGAGCCCTTGGTCCCCGGCACCTTCCGCGTGCCGAACACCAACTTCTACCGCGCACCGCAGATGTTCGCGGACAACGAGAAGGACTTCGGGCTGTGGGCCGCGGAGCGCATCCGCGAAGCCATCGAATTCGAAGGCGCCGACACCGTGGCGGCGGTCTTCCTGGAACCGGTGCAGAACTCCGGCGGCTGCTTCCCGCCACCACCGGGGTACTTCGACCGGGTCCGCGAGATCTGCGACGAATACGATGTGCTGCTGGTTTCCGACGAAACCATCTGCGCGTTCGGCCGCATCGGCTCGATGTTCGCCTGCAACGACTTCGGCTACGTTCCGGACATCATCACCTCGGCAAAGGCGCTGACCAGTGGCTATGTCCCGCTGGGCGTGATGGTCGTTTCCGACAAGCTGTTCGAGCCTTTCACCAAGGGCGATACCACCTTCTACCACGGCTATACCTTTGGCGGGCATCCGGTGGCAGCCGCGGTGGCGATGGCGAACCTGGACATCTTCGAGCGGGAAGGATTGAACGAGAACGTCAAGAACAACGCCGACGCGTTCAAATCCACGCTGTCCAAGCTCACCGATCTGGACATCGTTGGCGACGTGCGCGGCGCCGGCTACTTCTACGGGATCGAGCTGGTCAAGGACAAGGCGACCAAGGAGACCTTCAGCGACGCGGAGTCCGAACGCCTGCTGCGCGGGTACCTCTCCCCGGCCCTGTGGGAGGCGGGACTGTATTGCCGCGCCGACGATCGCGGCGACCCGGTCATCCAGCTGGCTCCGCCCATCACGATCGGGCAGCCGGAGTTCGACCAGATCGAATCCATCCTGCGCACCGTGCTGAAGGAAGCGGCCAGCAAGATCTAGCGCCACGAAGGGGGG
>NZ_JBLVOC010000010.1:27466-37018 GCF_053543575.1 Glutamicibacter sp. AGC84 | reverse complement strand
CCCCCCTTTTCGCAAGTCAGAGCGTGTTACTTCACGAAGCTGCACGCAATTGGTGCTTTGTGGCATAGGCCACTAGTCTGAGGTCATTAGACGATCAAGATCGCCTTTTGGAAGATTGCAGGAACCTCATGACTTTGGAACCGACCAGAATCAGGTTGGCACGCGAACGTGCAGCGCTGAGCCGGTCCGCCTTGGCCGCCTCGCTGGGTATTTGCGAGCGCGAACTCGCCCATGCTCCCGAGGATCTTTCCCTTGCGCTGGCCGATGCGCTGGGCTGCGCGCCGCAGTTCTTCCGGCTTCCCGCGGCCCAGGGCATCGACACCGAACGGATCTTCTTCCGCTCCCCGCGCCGCACCAGCACCGCGCAAAAAGTCGCCGCGGCCGCGCTGGGCCGCAACGGCGTAGAACTCTACAACCTGATCACGCGGAACTTCCGGCTCCCGCACACCGGGATCCCCGAGCTGTGCGGCTTCACCCCGGAAGATGCCGCCGCGCATCTGCGCACCGAATGGGATCTGGGATGCGGCGCGCTGCCCGATCTGCTGCATCTGCTCGAAGCCCGCGGGGTGCGGGTGCTGAGCCTGCCGGCCTCGCTCGAAGCGGTCAAGACCTTCAGCTTCTGGGAAGACGAGCAGGCCTTCATCTTTCTGGCCGCCGGCAGCCGCAATGCACAGCGCCTGGCGATGGCCCACGAGCTGGGGCATCTGCTGATGCACTCCTCGCTGGGCGAGAACCGCGAGCAGGTGGCCGCCGCGGAACGCGAGGCCGACGAATTCGCGGCACGCTTGCTCCTGCCCTCCCTGTCCCTGCAGGTGCGGGTCTCCGATTCCCTGCAGATCCCGCAGCTGCTGGCACTCGAAGAGCAGTTCGGTGCACCGGCCCAGGTGATCCTCGCGCATTCGCGTGCCCGCGGCTTGCTGGGCGAGGGCGCCTACCAGTGGTTGTCCCAGGAGCTGGCGCTGGAACCGGCCCAGGAGCACCAGCAGCTGGTCTCCCGGGTCTTCTCCCTGGTCTTCCCCTCCCTGCAGCGCGACCATCGGGCCAGCACCGCACGGATCGCCCGCGAATTAGGGCAAACCGCATCGCAGATCCATGAGCTGACCTTCGGGCAGGCGTTCGTGCTGCTCGAAGGAGAGAACCTGCACGACGCCGGCCAGGCGATCCGCGGCCACTTGCACGCGCTCTAGCAACCCCGGGGTTTGGCAGCTACGCTGGTGCCACCAGGCGATGGCGCCGCGGCCGATCGCCGAGCCAAAGGGGATCGCCATGCAAATCAACGCCGACAAATCCAGGCAAGTCGCCGAGGAGTCCCGCGAGCAGTTCGACCGGCCCAGCTTCGCCAAGGGCCTGTACATGGGGGCCGTGGACTTCTCCCTGATCGAACCATTGCCCAGCGCCCTGCATCCAGAACGCGGACAGGAATTCCTGCCGCAGCTCGAAGCGGTCCTCGATGGCATCGACCCGGAGCGCATCGAAGCCCAGGCGCGCATCCCCGGCGAATATATTGCCCAGCTTCGCCGCATCGGCGCCTTCGGCATGAAGATCCCGGTCGAATACGGCGGACTGGGGCTGAGCCTGCTGGACTACGGCCGGGCGCTGATGCGCGTCGGCGTGGTTTCCCCGGCCATCGGCGCGCTGCTCTCGGCCCACCAGTCCATCGGCGTCCCCGAACCGGTGAAGTCCTTCGGCACCGAGGAGCAAAAACGCGAGTACCTGCCGCGCTGCGCGGCAGGAGCCATCAGCGCCTTCCTGCTCACCGAGAACGATGTCGGTTCCGACCCTGCACGGTTGGGCACCGAAGCCCGGCTCAGTCACGACGGCAGCCACTACATGCTGGATGGCGCGAAGCTGTGGACCACCAACGGGGTGGTCGCCGAGCTGCTCGTGGTGATGGCCGCGGTGCAGCCGCATGAGGCCCTCGGCCAAGAGCCTGCAGGTCGCGGCGGAATCACCGCCTTCATCGTCGAGGCCGATACCGCGGGCATCACCGTCGAGAACCGCAACCAGTTCATGGGCCTGCGCGGAATCGAGAACGGGGTGACCCGGTTCCGCTCGGTGCGCGTGCCGGCGGCCAACCGCCTGGGCAAGGAAGGCTCGGGGCTGAAGATCGCGCTGAGCACCCTGAACACCGGGCGCTTGTCCATCCCGGCCATGTGCGCCGGGGCCGGCAAATGGTCCACGAAGATCGCCCGTGAATGGTCCGCGGCCCGCGTGCAGTGGGGCCACCCGGTCGGCAAGCACCAAGCCGTCGCCGGCAAGCTCGCCTGCATCGCGGCCAGCAGCTATGCGCTGGAAGCGGTGTTCGAGGTGTCCGCCCGGCTGGCCGATGCCGGCATGAAGGATATTCGCATCGAGGCGGCACTGGCCAAGCTCTGGGCTTCGGAGACCGCCTGCACGATCGCCGATGAGCTGCTGCAGATCCGCGGCGGGCGCGGATTCGAGACCGCGCAGTCGCAGGCAGCGCGCGGCGAGCGGGCGGTGCCGGTCGAACAGATGCTGCGCGACCTGCGGATCAACCGCATCTTCGAAGGCTCCACCGAAATCATGCACCTGCTGATTGCCCGCGAGGCCGTGGATGCGCACCTGCAGGCGGCCGGGGACCTGGCGCGCGCCGGGTCGAGCATCCAGGACAAGGCCCGAGCGGCGGTGGATGCCTCGGGGTTCTATGCCCGGTGGCTGCCCAAACTTGCGATGGGCGCAGGCTCGCTTCCGAACTCCTATGCCGAGCACGGCCCATTGGCCAAGCACCTGCGCTACGTGGAGCGGACCTCGCGGCGGCTGGCACGCCAGACGTTCGCCGGGATGGCGCGCTGGCAGGCCGGCCTGGAAAAGCAGCAGGTCTTCCTGGGCCATATCGTGGATATCGGCGCGGAGCTGTTCGCCATGTCCGCGGTGATCGCCAATACCACTGCGCTGCCGCAGTCCCCGGCCGGCCAGCGCGACTCTGCGCAGGATCTTGCCCTGGCCTTCTGCGAACAGGCCGCGCAACGCTGCGAGGAGCATTTCGACAGGCTCTGGAAAAACACCACCCGTACCGATGGACGGATCGCCGCGGACCTGCTGGACGGGAAGTTCCAGTGGCTGGAGGCAGGGGTCCGCGATGTCTCCGAAGGCACCGGAGAGTGGATCGCCCAGTGGTCCGATGGAGTTCGCAAAGACGTGCGGTGGCCCTACCCGGAGGATGACTAGGGCTCCACGATCTCGATGTCCAGTTCCCCGGCACGCCACTTCGCGGTCATGCGCTCGGCGAGGGCATCGGCCGCCAGGGCTTCCTGCGGGGTCATCCAGTAGGTGTTCACCCGGAGTTTCTGCTGCGGGTCGAGTTCCTTGGACAGCAGGGCCATCGGCCGGCATCCAGGGATCTTCACCGCGTGGAACAACCCGCAATGCCTGCCGATATGGTGGATCGTGCATCCCAAGGCCGCGGACTCGATGTCCGTGTTGCCGCCCTTTTCCCACGCGTCGAGATGATCCAGTTCGCATCGTTCGGCGGGCATGCTGCATCCCGGATACAGGCACCCTCGATAGGCCGCCCGGATGGCGCGGCCCTGCGCCTTGCTATACAGCCGCTGGGTGCGGCCCAGGTCCAGGGGAAGGCTCTGGCCGTTCAGCACCAGCGGATAGATTCCGGCCGTGCACAATGCCGCTCTGGTTTCGCCCGGGGATAGCTGGATCCCGGTGGAAGTGACCGCGAATTCCTTGCCGTCGCGTCTCATCTTCTCGTAATCCAGGATGATGCTCACCTGCGGTACCGCCAACCCGGGTTGCCTCCCTGGCGAACCGCTCTGGTTGCGGTCGGTCATCAGCAAGGCCAGGAATCCTACGAGCCGGCGTCGTTCTGGCCTGAGCTCCTCGAACTGGGTGGCGGCCGGGCCGGCAGGTTCCTCGGGCTCTTCAGGTTCTTCGGGTTCGTCAGGTTCCTCGGGTTCTTCGGGTTCGTCAGGTTCCTCGGGTTCTCCAGGTTCGTCAGGTTTGTCAGGTTCTTCGGGTTCTTCAGGTTCGGCGGATCCCTCGGGTGCCGATCCGGCAGGTTCCCCGTCTTTGGCCCAGTCGGGCATCGATTCCTCGTCATCCCAGCCGCTGCCCTGGGCACCGGTGAACTGCGCCTCGGCGTGCGCCAGGGCTTCGCGGTTCCCGGCCACGGTGGCCGGGTTGTCCAGCGCGTTGAAATACGCTTCGATCATCGCCGCATGGGCGGGCAGGACGCGCAGGACGTATTCGACCAGGCCCTGGCGCATGCCCTTCTTGAAGATCCCGATCCCATCCAGCAGGGCCTGCAACGGGCGCTGGCCGGACTTCACCTGCGCCACCAGTGCGTTGATGTGCCTGCGGGCGGCCTTGGGTTCGCTGCGGATGAAGGCGGCCGATTCGGCTTGCAGCTGGTCCTTCTTGGCCTGCCCGGCCTGGCCTTCGCCGAAGTCCTTGCGGGCCGAATGCAGTTTCAGCGCGGCCGAGGACACCAGCCGGGGATCCACGTCGGGGTCGGCGAATTGCCCGGCCAGTTCCGGCAACCAGGCGGGCAGCGGTTGCCCTGCCTCGTCGACACCGCCCAGCAAGCAATCCACCAGGGCCAGCCGGTCGCGGACCGTGCTGCGCGGGATGTCCAGCCAGCCGTGCAGCAGCCCGGCCGTGTTCTTGAAATGCGTGCGGGCAGTGGTGGTGCGCCCGGCGGCCACCTGGAACGCGGCGAGGCTCGGGTGCTCGCCTGCCTCGGTGACGGCCTGGAAGGATTCCTGGTCGAGCTTGTGGGCACCGGTGCGGCGCAGCGCATGGGCGGCGTGCAGCTGGGTGCGGCTCTGGCGGCGGGCGAGCTTGTCAGCAAGCTGCGCAAAGCAGGCCGCGTGGCCGGGGCTCAATGGCCCGCCGGCAAGGACCGCGGTGGCCGATGCGATGAGTTCTTCCGCGTCGGCCAGGTCCTTCAGCGCCTGTGCCTGTTCTGTGCTCATGCCCCCATGATGCCCGCGGCGTCCTGCGGGGTTTTCTCACCGGGAGCCAAGTGTGGATAGCTCAGCCGTGCATGCGGTACCAGAGCAGCGCCACCTGCAGCGAGGCGCGGGACTCGGCGGAGTCCAGCTGCACCCCGAGCTTGGCTTCGAGCTTGGCCAGCCGGGAGTAGAGGGTGGGCCGCGAGAGGTAGCCGGCCTTGGCCAGCGCGGTTTTGTTCCCGCCGTGGGCCAGGTAGAGATCGAGCAGGTCAAGGGCGGGAAGGTCGAGCGGGTTGAGCAGGCCGGAGAGCTCGGCCAGCGCGAAGGTTCGCAGCTTCGGGTCGCTGCCCATGGCCGAGAGCACCCCGCGCAGGCGCAGGTCGGCGAAGCGGTAGTAGGGCTGGGCGCGGGTGGGCAGGTGCGGGACGATCTGCGCGACCTGCGCGGCTTCCTCCAGCCCGGCGATGCTGGTAGCCAGGGTGCCTTCGGGCCCCACGCCGATGGCCACCGGCGCGGTGAGCTGCTCGGCCAGGCGGCGAGTGAAGCCCTGCAGGGTGGAGTCCAGCAGTTCGCGGGCGCGCAGCGGCAGAATCAGCCCCAGGTACCCGGGCTTGAGCGAGCCGGCCAGGATGCCCAGGTGCAGGGTGTCGGCCAGCTGGTCGAGCACTTCGAGCAGGGCGCGGTCGGCCAGCTGGGTTTCGGTCGGCGTTCCGGAACCGGCCAGGGAGATGACCACCGGGACATAGTAGGGGGCGGCGGCCAGGCCCAGGGCCTGGGTGCGGATGGCGATGTCCTTGTCGCTGTAGCTGTGCCCGGCCTGCAGTTCGTGCAGCGTGGAGGTGCGCGCCTGGTAGAGCAGCTCGCGCTGGTCGCGCCCGGACAGGCGGGCGATGGTCAGCGCCTGGCCGGCCCGTTCCAGCACCAGGGCCGCGCGGTCGTCGTCCTCTAGCACGGCCGGGACGATCAGCCGCCCCCAGCGGCGCCGGACCGCGCCGACCGGGGTCTGCAGCCAGTTCTCGGTGCCGGTGGCGCGTCCAGTGTGCTCCAGGAACCCGACGAAGCGCGAACGGGTGATCCAGTGTTCCAGTTGCGCGCCGGACTGGGCGAGCACGTGGTGGCGGACATCTTCCAGGACCACGGGGGCCGAGAGCAGCTGCGCGGTGCGGTCCACGATCTGCGCTTCGTCGGCCTCGGTCAGCGAGAGCCCGGTATAGATTTCGTGCACCGTGCGGGAGAACTGGACGGCCTCGAGCTGCTCGGCGACGAGTTTCTGGTGGATGACCTCGGTGATGGACACGAAGCGGGTGGTGGTGCGCAGGGCGATGACCGGCAGGCCCAGGTCGGCGACGTCCAGCGGTGCGCCGGAAAGGTCCTCGATGATGACCCCGACGGCCCCGGCCTCGCGCAGCGCGGTGATGAAGGCGCGCACGTCGCTCACGTTGCGCAGGGTCGTGAGGATCAGCTCGCGGCCCAGCAGCAGGTCGATGTTCTCGGTGGATTCGGTCACGTGCACCCAGCGAAGCGGCGCGTCCATCCCTGTTCCGCAGAGCACCTGGGGGTCAGCGGCCTGGACCACTGGCAGGTGCAGTACCTCGTCTACCGTCAGCATTTTTACACTCCGTCAGCACTAGTGCTTAAATCATGACACAGTGATGGTGTTGTCCCTCACATCCATGACCCATGATGAAGGCAGGCACCCAACTTCGAAAGGCCGATACGATGACCGCAACGCTGACCGGCACCCTGCAGCACTGGATCAACAACGCCAATTACTCCGCCGATGACCGCACCGGCAAGATCTACAACCCCGCCACCGGCGAGGTCACCCGCCAGGTTGCGCTGGCCTCCAAGGCCACCACCGAGCATGCGATCGCCGCAGCCGCCGAGGCCTTCCCGAAGTGGCGCGACACCTCGCTGGCCCGCCGCACCGCGATCATGTTCAACTTCCGCCAGCTGCTGGCCGAGCGCAAGGGCGAGCTGGCCGCGATCATCACCGCCGAGCACGGCAAGGTGCTGGACGACGCGCTGGGCGAAGTGGCCCGCGGCCTGGAAGTCGTCGAGCTGTGCTGCAACGCGCCCTACCTGCTCAAGGGCGAGTTCTCGCAGAACGCCTCCACCGGCATCGATGTGCAGTCCATGCGCCAGCCGGTCGGCATCTCGGCCATCATCTCCCCCTTCAACTTCCCGGCCATGGTGCCGCTGTGGTTCTTCCCGGTAGCGATCGCCGCCGGCAACGCGGTGGTGCTCAAGCCATCGGAGAAGGACCCGTCGGCCGCCAACTGGCTGGCCGAGCTGTTCACCGAGGCCGGCCTGCCCGAGGGCGTGCTGAACGTGGTGCACGGCGACAAGGAGGCGGTGGACACCCTGCTGACCGATCCGCGCGTGAACTCCGTGTCCTTCGTGGGTTCCACCCCGATCGCGCAGTACGTCTACTCCACCGGCACTGCGCACAACAAGCGGGTGCAGGCCTTTGGCGGCGCGAAGAACCACATGCTGGTGCTTCCGGATGCCGACCTGGACCTGGCCGCCGACATGGCGGTCAACGCAGGCTTCGGCGCGGCCGGCGAGCGCTGCATGGCGATCTCCGTAGTCGTCGCGATCGACACCATCGCCGATGAGCTGGTGGCCAAGATCGCCGAACGCGCCAAGACGCTGCGCGTGGGCGATGGCACCCGCGGCTGCGACATGGGTCCGCTGATCACCGGCGAGCACAAGGCGAAGGTGGCCGGGTACATCGAGGCCGGCATCTCCGCCGGCGCGGACCTGGTGCTCGATGGCCGCACCGGCACCGTGGATGCCGATGGCGAGGGCTTCTTCCTGCACCCGACGATGTTCGACCACGTCGGCACGGACATGTCCATCTACACCGAGGAGATCTTCGGTCCGGTGCTCTCGGTGGTGCGCGTGGAGAGCTTCAACGAGGGCATCGAGCTGATCAACTCTTCGCCGTACGGCAATGGCACCGCGATCTTCACCAACGACGGCGGCGCGGCCCGCCGCTTCGAGGACGAGATCCAGGTGGGCATGGTCGGGGTCAACGTGCCGATCCCGGTACCGGTGGGCTACCACTCCTTCGGCGGCTGGAAGGCCTCGCTGTTCGGCGACCAGCACGCCTACGGCCCGGAGGGCTTCAAGTTCTTCACCCGCAACAAGGTGATCACCAAGCGCTGGCTGGATCCCAGCCACGGCGGCATCAACCTCGGCTTCCCGCAGAATGACTGATACCCATGACTGAACCACTGGCACAGCCACTGACGCAGGGCGTTTCCGCAGCGGATATCGCCGCTGGGAAGCGTGCCTACGAGCTGGACCGCAAGCACGTCTTCCACTCCTGGCAGGCCCAGGGGCCGTTCGCCCCGATGGCCATCCTGAAGGCCGAAGGCTCCTGGGTATGGGACGGCGAGGGCAACGCGCTGATCGACCTCTCCAGCCAGCTGGTGAACACGAACATCGGGCACCAGCACCCGAAGGTGATCGCCGCGATCCAGGAGCAGGCCGGCAAGCTGGCCACCATCGCCCCGCAGCATGTGAATGATGCGCGCTCTGAGGCGGCCCGGCTGATCGCCAAGCACACCCCCGGGCAGCTGGACAAGATCTTCTTCACCAATGGCGGTGCCGATGCGGTGGAGCATGCGGTGCGCATGGCGCGGCTGCATACCGGCAAGCACAAGGTGCTCTCCGCGTACCGTTCCTACCACGGCGGCACCCACCTGGCGGTGAACCTCACCGGAGATCCGCGGCGCTTCGCCTCGGACCACGGAACCGATGGGGTGGTGCGCTTCTTCCCGGCCTACCCGTACCGCTCCTACTTCAATTCAAGCACCCCCGAGGAGGAGACGGCCCGGGCGCTGAAGCACCTGGAGGACACGATCCTGCTCGAAGGCCCCGGCACCATTGCCGCGATCATCCTGGAGAGCATTCCGGGTACCGCCGGCATCTACCTGCCGCCTCCGGGCTACCTGCAGGGCGTGCGCGAGCTGACTAAGAAGCACGGCATCGTGTACATCGCCGATGAGGTGATGGCCGGCTTCGGGCGCAGCGGGCAATGGTTCGCGGTGGACCATGCCGGGGTGGTGCCGGACCTGCTGACCTTCGCCAAGGGCGTGAATTCCGGCTACGTGCCGCTGGGCGGGGTGGCGATCAGCCCGGAAATCTTCGAGACCTTCCGCGAGCGGGTCTACCCGGGCGGGTTGACCTATTCGGGCCACCCGCTGGCCTGCGCGGCGGCGGTAGCCACCATCACCGCGATGGAGGACGAGGCCATGGTGGAGAACGCCAAGCGCCTGGGCGAGGAAATCATCGGGCCGCGCCTGGCGCAGTTCGCGACCGAGCACCCGAGCGTGGGCGAGGTGCGCGGAACCGGCGTGTTCTGGGCGATCGAGCTGGTGAAAAACCGGGAAACCCGCGAGCCGCTGGCCGCCTATGGAGGCAGCAGCCCGGAGATGAACCAGGTGGTTGCCGCCGCGAAGGCCGCAGGGCTGCTGCCCTTCGCGAACTTCAACCGGCTGCATGTGGTGCCGGCGATGAACATCGAGGATGAGGTGCTCATTCAGGCGCTGGATCGCCTCGAGCAGGCCTTGGCCGTCGCCGACACGTTCGTTCAATAGCACCGATCTGGCAGGACAGC
>NZ_JBLVOC010000010.1:22486-27427 GCF_053543575.1 Glutamicibacter sp. AGC84 | reverse complement strand
GGACAGCTCAGCTGTCCTGCCAGATCTGCATTCAAAGGAGATCGAGATGACTACCGTGGCGACCAGTCCAGTGCTATGCGCCCATCCCCGGGCCTCGCTCGATGAGCAGGACCGCAAGCAGGCCAGCGTGGACCGCTCCGGCTATGTGCCCCCGACCTTTGCCGACGGGGTGATCTTCGCGCAGGACATCGATGATGTGGTGCTGGCGATGCAGTTGGCCCGCAAGCATGGCGCCACGATCGTCCCGCGCGGGGCCGGCACCGGGCTGGCGGCAGGAGCCAGCGCCGAGGCCGGGCAGATCGTGCTCGACTTGTCCCGGATGGACAAGATCCTGGAAATCGATCCGGTGGAAGCCACCGCGGTGGTGCAGCCCGGCGTGCTCAATGCGGCGGTGAACCAGGCCGCCGGCGAGCACGGGCTGTTCTACGCCCCGGATCCTGCCAGTACCGCGATCTGCTCGATCGGCGGCAATATCGCCACCAACGCCGGCGGCATGTGGTGCGCCAAGTACGGGGTGACCCGCGAGTCGGTGCTCAGCTTGCTGGTGGTGCTGCCCGACGGGCAGCTGCTGCGTACCGGACGGCGGACCATCAAGGGCGTGGCCGGCTATGACATGAATGCGCTGATGATCGGTTCGGAAGGCACCTTGGGCATTGTGGTTGAAGCACTGCTGCGCCTGCGCCCGAAGCCCAAGCACACCTCCACCTTGGTCGCCTACTTCCCCGATGAGGATACCGCGGCAAAGGCCGCCTCGGCGGTGATCGCCGAACGGCTGGCCCCCTCGGTGCTGGAGCTGATGTGCGGCAAGACCCTGAAGGCAGTGGATGCGGCGCTCGGAACCGGCCATGGATCACGCGGCGGCGCGTTGCTGCTCGCGCAGACCGACGGCTACGGCGCGCAGCTGGAAATGCAGGCCCTGCAGGATGCGATCGCCCCGCTGGCCGCGCACATCGAGATCGCCACGGACCAGGAGCAGGCCGAGGCGCTGATCGAAGCCCGGCGCCAGGCGATCCCGAGCATGGAGCTGCTGGGCACCGCCTCGATCTGCGATATCGGCGTGCCGCGCAATCGCTTGGCCGAAGCCTTCGCCGGCCTGCAGCGCATCGAGGATGAACGCGGAGTATCGATCTTCACTATCGCCCATGCCGCCGATGGCAACCTGCATCCGATCATCGTGGTGCCTGAAGGCCAATCCATCACCAGCGGCGCACCGAAGGCCGCGCTGGGAGACATGTTCCACCTCGCCAAGTCCCTGGGCGGCACGCTCACCGGCGAGCACGGCATCGGTTTGCTCAAGCAGGATTGGCTGGCCCAGGAGCTGGGCGAAACCTCGCTTGCGTTGCAGCGACGGGTGCGCGCGGTGTTCGATCCACAGGGCATCTTGAACCCGGGCAAGGCGATTTAACCCTAGAAGTCATCCGCTGACATGGGTAGGGTAAATACATGGATGAGTATCTACCGGTGGACTTCAGCCTTCCTCTCGTGTCGCTGGCGGCTTCTGTGATCTTCTTGCTGATCGGGTTGCCCTTGATCATCCACGCCCTGATCCGCCGCAAGGGCTTCACGCGCCTGCGTGACGGGGAGCAGACTTATGCGCGACGCGCATCCATCCGCACCGAGTTCATTTCTGCCGGTATTGCTGTGGTGGCAACGGCCATCTGCCTGGTCATGGGCATCACCGGCTACAACACCGCGATGAGCAACCTCGAGGCGAACGTCCAGAAGGAATATTCGCCGACCGCGTTGGAGATCAAGTACTGGAACGGGTCGTGGGCAACAGCAGATATCGCCTTTGCCGACGGCACCAGCTACGTGGATGCCCAGATCTCAATGCAGTCTGCCTACCGTCCACTAGTTGAACCGAAGATGACGCTGGATTAGCTGGCAGAGAACTGTCGCCATGATCCAACTCCAGTATGAAATACTGGCCACAGCATATTTTCACGCCGATATCCTGTGGAGGGAAAAGACAATGACCGGAAGTGGTGCGCCAGCAGGCGATCCGTTCCAGCCGCATCTTGAGTGGGGTCTGAAAACCTCGTTCGTGAGCTATATTTCTTCCCTCGCCGACGGACGCATTGAAGCTGCCAACGGGGTATGGCAGGCAGGCAACGCGTTGGCGTTCCCCGTCTCCCCCGCTGCAGAGGTACCGGAAAACGAAATCTGGTTCAACGGGCGCGTGTCCTTCTCCGGGCACGGCGGCATGATGAAGCTGGATCTCTTTGAACCGCGCATCGTGAACCATGACGAGAACATCAGCCTCACGATCGACGAAGCCGGCGAACGCGTTGCCATTGCCGAGCTCACCGAAACCAGCGTTTCGAACGCTTTCGGCCTGGTCAAGACCCGCTTCTCGGCGGTGCTCACCGAGGCAGGTTCGAAGCTGTTCAATGGCCAGTACCCTGCCGGCCAGCAGATGGAAGAAGTCGAGGTCGTGCTGCGCGGTTAGCAGCTCACCAGCAACAGGGCCCGGCACGAAAGTGCCGGGCCCTTGGTGCTTGTCTACTGTTTAGGCGATCTGGCTCTGTTGCAGAGAACGCAGGTAGGCAAGTCCGGGGTGCCTTTCCAATCCTTGTTGACCACGTAGGGCCCAGACCGCGGCAACAGCAGCAAACAAACCGCCGGTACCACCAAGCATCAGTGGTTGAGTGTCCGGGAATTGCACGATCATCGTGCCGGTTGTGCTGTCGATATCCATGCTGGTGGCTCCGCTGAAGTAGAAACTCAACCAGGTTCCGTCTTGGCGTCGGCAGATCACTCGGTGGTTCGTTACTACAGCAAGCACTTCCTGTTGCTCACGCCATTGCTCTTTCGCCAAAGCTTCAGCCTGAGTACGGCGGGCTTTGTTTCCCAACGCCATAGCCAGAACGCCAACAGCGACCAGGGTTGGATTTCCCATCAAGAAGCCCGAACTCTGCGTGAAGGTGACATCAGAACCGTAGAAACGGGCATAGTTGGCGTTGGCGGCACAGATTGCCTGCTCGTTCTGGCCTAGGACAACGTCCCATGGCGGGCTTTGCGACCGCCAAGTTCCGTCGTAAAGGTCACCCGCCAACTGAGCGGCTGCGACCTGTGCACGGGCAAGTTCCGCCCTTTCGTTGACGATCACTTGTTCCGCCTTCGAGTAGCGTCCCTTGGAACGGCAGAATGCTCGCCAAGCAAGCCGCATCTTTCCGAACGATGTCAGCAGGAAGAAGAGCCCGACACAGAAAATTAAGAGCGATCCGAAAGCCAATCCGGCTAGTGCGGTATTCTCAATTTTATTGGTCAGTGCAAACGCATTGAGCAAAAGAATCGCGCTGGCGAAGAAGAGAATTACGGCAACAGCTACCCGAACAATCCATGGTGCATGGCGCTTCCATGTCGAATAGTTGTCATATTCCATTTCCTTGAGCGTCGATATTTTGCCGCGCAAACTGGCCAACCCCTCTGTTACTTCTTATTCTGCTCAGCTGGTTCGATTGATTTTATTCGAGTTGCGTCGAATTTTTCTTGTTATTGCTCATACCGTTGCTCGAAAGGGCGCGGAACCGTCTGATTGCGCTTATTGCCGCGAAAACTCTGACGCTCGCAGCACCTGATCCTCGGTGAGCGCCTGGCCGGTGTACTTCTCGAATTGCGCCGCGGCCTGCAAGGCGATGACCTCGGCGCCGGTGATGACCTGTTTGCCAGCGTCACGGGCGGCGCGGATCAACGGTGTTTCGCTGGGGAATGCCACGACGTCGAAGATGCTCTGGGCCGACGCAAGATGCCCGGCTGTGAATGACAGCGTTTCGGCTTGAGCGCCGTCCATGCCCAGCGGAGTGACGTTCACGAGAATCTGGTGTCCTGGGGCGGGGTCGACGGTGGTAAAGCGGTATCCGTATTTATCGGCCAGGGGTTGTCCGGAACCTTCATTGCGCGCCAGCACCGTCAAGTCGCTGAATCCGGCCTCGCGGAAGGCGGCGACCACTGCCTTGGCCATGCCGCCAGAACCGCGCACCAGAACGCTGCTGCGAACATCCAGTCCATGGCGTGCAATGAGGGCGGCGATGGCTTCGAAATCGGTATTCGATGCAACGAGCCGACCCCCGTTATTCACGATGGTGTTGACCGAGTCGATTGCTTTGGCCGAAGGCTCGATCTCGTCCACCAGTTCCATGACTTCTTCCTTGAACGGCATGGAGACCGAGCAACCGCGAATCCCCAGGGCGCGCACCCCGGCAATAGCTCCTGGCAGGTCGTCGGTGGAGAAGGCCTTGTAGATGAAGTCCAGGCCGAGTTCGTCATACAGGTAATTGTGGAAACGTGTCCCGATGTTCGATGGTCGCCCGGAGAGCGAAATGCAAAGGGACATGTCTTTGTTCAAAATGGGCACGCGGGATCTCCAATGGTGTTGGCCGGTTCACCTCCAATATACGTGCACCGGTTCGTGGATCCCGCAAGGCCCGGTGGGCATCCGGACAGGACTCGCACTGCTCTTCCGCTGTGCCGGCGCTTCGGCTAGGCTCATGGCGCATGAGCCAGGATCTTGACCAGGGACCATTTTTCCACGGCACCAAAGCCGCGCTGCACCCCGGGGATCTGCTGTCCCCCGGTTTTCCCTCGAACTATCGTCCCGAAATCATCATGAACCACATCTACTTCACCGCACTTGCCGATGGCGCGGGGTTGGCCGCCGAAATTGCGGCCCTGGAGGGGACCGCCCATGTCTATGAAGTGGAACCGACCGGGGCGTATGAAGATGACCCGAATGTCACCGACAAGAAATTCTCGGGCAATCCCACGCGTTCCTACCGCAGTGCGCATCCTGTACGGGTGATCCGTGAAGTCCACGATTGGACCCGGCTGTCGCCCGAAGCCTTGCAAAGCTGGCGTGAACGCATCGCAAGGATCGCCGATGACCCAACAGCCGAGATCATCAACTAGCCTTCGCACGCAAATGGGCGGTGGGCGATGCCT
>NZ_JBLVOC010000010.1:0-22466 GCF_053543575.1 Glutamicibacter sp. AGC84 | reverse complement strand
CGGCCCCCGCCGGGGAATGCTGGCGAACGCAGTCTCCGTCAGCCCTTGATGATCTGCGGCTGGGCCAGGGACTTCAAGCCGTCAATACCGAATTCCAGGCCGTAGCCGGACTGCTTGGCGCCGCCAAATGGAATGCGCGGGTCGATGGTGCCGTGCGAGTTGATCCACACGGTGCCTGCTTGGATCTGCGCCGCGACTTCTAGTGCCTTCTCGCGGTTGCTGCTCCATACCGAGGCTCCGAGCCCGACTTCCAGGGCATTGGCGTGCTTGATCGCTTCGGCCGTGTCCTTGACCTTGATGATCGGCAGGGCCGGGCCGAACTGCTCCTCGACCACCAGCGGGTTGCCCGGGTCGATGTCGGCAATGAGCGTGGTCGGGTAGAAGTAGCCGGCCGCGTTTTCATCGGGGTTGGCACCGAGCAGCACCTTGGCGCCGGAATCCACGGCATCCTTGACCAGGGATGCGACGATGTCGTACTGGGCCTTGTTCTGCAGCGGGCCGAGCACGTTGTTCTCGTCGAGGCCGACACCCATGGGCATCTGCGCGGCGACGCCGGCCAGTGCATCGCACACCGCGTCGTAGATCGATTCGGGCACGTACAGGCGCTTGAGCGCGGCACAGGTCTGGCCGGTGTTGATGAAGGCACCCCAGAACAGGTCTTCGGCGATGGCCTGCGGATCGGCGTCTTCGAGCACGATGCCGGCGTCGTTGCCGCCCAATTCCATGGTCAGGCGCTTCACGGTATCGGCCGAGGAGCGGATGATGGCCTTGCCGGTGCGGGTGGAGCCGGTGAACATGATCTTGGCGATATCCGGATGGCCCGAGAGCCTCTCGCCGACCTCGCGTCCGCCAGCCACGATCTTCAGCACGTCTGCTGGCAGCACTTCGTTGAGCACGTGGACCAGGGCCAGGACCGAGAGCGGGGTGTATTCGCTGGGCTTCATCACCACGGTGTTGCCCATGCGCAAGCTCGGGGCCAGCTGCCAGATGGAGATCATCATCGGCCAGTTCCACGGGCCGATGGCGCCCACTACGCCCAGTGCGCGGAAGTGCTTGGCTGCATAGGTTTCGCCGTCATCCACGACCACTTCCGGCTCGATTTCATAAGCGGTGGCGGCGCGCAGCCAGGCGGCTGCTCCCCCGACCTCGAAGCGCGCATTCGGCCCGTTCAGCGGCTTGCCCTGCTCACGGGAGAGCAGCTCGGCGAGCGCTTCCGCGTTGGCTTCGATATTGTCCGCGGCCGCATTGAGCACGCGGTTGCGCTCTTCGTGGCCCAAGGCATCCCAGGCCGGCTGGGCGGACTTTGCGGCGGCAACGGCCGCGTCGAGATCGGCGGCAGTCTGCTCGGCAACACGGCCAACCAGTTCACCGGTTGCCGGGTCCAGGATTTCGGTGCCACCGGTTGCTGGCTGGATCGCATCCAGCAGTTCTTGGGCGTTTGCGTAAGCCATCTTTGAGCTCCTTGGTACTGAGTTGTTAGGTGACGGGAAGTTTTTCGGCCATCGGTGCACGCAGTTTGGACGAGCGGATGACCAGTGCCAGCACCCATGCGATGAGGCCAGGCAGGATCACGATGCCTTGCAGCACATAACCGAGCATTCCCGGTTCTGCCATGCCAAGCAAGATTTCGAAGTTGATGACGATTTGGGCGAAGACATAGACCAGGGCGATGCCCGAGACCAGCGGAGCGATCACCCGGGTTATCAGGGATTCTCCGCTGCGGTTCGCCTTGAAGTATCCGATGACGGCAAAAGAGGTCAGTGCCATGAGCAGCACCAGCCCGTAGGCCGCCGAGTTGGTCATCCAGGTGAACATCGTGAACACGACATACATCGGATCCTTGCCATGCGAGATCACCGCGAAGACGGCGATAACCGCCAGTCCGAGGGTGGACTGCGCCAGCGAGCCTGCAACGGGGGCGTGGGTGGTGCGCGAAGTTACGGCAAGGAACTTCGGCAGCGCCCCGCCGCGGCCCATGGAGTAGAAGTAGCGGGCAATGACGTTGTGGAAGGCCAGCAGCGCGGCGAACAGGCTGGTGATGAACAGGATGTTGGCCAGATCGACGAACCAGGCTGGCGCGTTGGCGCCGAAGAACGCGAAAATCAGGTCGGGGCCGAATTGTGCCGAAGCGCCGATGACGTTCGAGGCGCCTTCGCCGACAGCTACGGCGAAGGCCGAAAACGCGTAGAAGCAGGCGATGATGACGACCGCGATCATCGTGGCACGCCGGGCGGTGCGTGCTGGATCCTTGACCTCTTCGTTGTAGATGGTTCCGGATTCGAAGCCCATGAAAGCGGCGATGGTGAAGGCCATGACGGCGCCCATGCCCGGTGCGATGGCGTCAGCCATGTTGAAGGATGCGGCCGGCTGCGGCGCTTCGGGAGCCAGCACGAAGGCCATGATGTTGTAGATGATGACCACGAGGAATTCTGCGGCCACGACGATGCCCAGGATCTTGACGGAGAAGTCGACCCGGTTCATGCCCAGGAAGCCGACAACTGCCCACGCGGCCAGGGCCATGGCCCACCATGGGATGGCGGTGCCGAAGGAGGCATTGGCAAAGGATGCCGCGGCGAATCCGAACATGCCGTAGATGCCGATCTGCATGAGGTTGTAGCTGACCAGGGCGACCATTGCCGCTCCCACGCCCAATGCCCGTCCCAGCCCCTGGGCAATGTAGGCGTAGAAGGCGCCGGCGTTCGGGATGTAGCGGCTCATCGCGGTGTAGCCGATGCTGAAAACCAGCAGGATGGCACCGACCATGAGGAAGGACAACGGCACGGATTCCATGCCGGTCACCGCGTAGTTGGTAGTCACGCCGCCAGCCACGGCGGTTAGCGGTGCGCTGGCGGCAATGATCATCACGACCAGAGCCGGCACCGTCAGTGTGCGTTGTTCGAGTCCCATTCGATCCCCCATTTGCCGAGTGCTTGGATATCAGCATCGCCCAAGTGCTCGGGCTTGTCCTTGGCATTGAGTGCAGGACCATTGGCTCCGCGTGCACAAGAGTGTCCTGCGCCTCAGCCGGCGCAGCGGTATTTGCCCGGGGTGGAACCGAATTCCTTGGAGAACATGCGGCTGAATCCGGCCGCATCGGCAATCCCGACCCGGGACCCGATGGCTTGGACGGGCAGTTCGGCCAGCAGCGGGTCGCGCAGCAGGCGCGCGGCCTCGCGCATCCGCAGATGGCGGATCAATGCGGCAACACTGAGCGGCTGGTTCTCGAAAAGCGCGTGCAGGCTGCGCACGGACATGAAGTGGGCGGCAGCGATGCGTGCAGGTCCCAGGTCGGGATCATCCAGGTGTGCGCCGATGTAGCTGGTGGCCAATTCGCGCTGCCGCTCCTTGGCATCGCCATGGCACTCGGCGCCAAGCGCCCCGCCCAGGGCAGTTGCCAGCAGGTCCACGGTATTGCGCGCCAGCTGGTAGCCGCCGAATTCATCCCATTGGGACAGATTGGCGCCAAGATGGCGCAGCAGCGGGGCGACGGTTCCCGATAGCGGGTGGGTTTGCCTCAGGGCGACGGCGGTGAGCTGGCCGACCTGTTGCTGGGACAGGCGGAAAAGACCATGGGGAACCAATGCGACGAGCACCGACGCCGGCTTTTCAAAGGCCAGGGTGTAGGGGCGCTGCGTGTCATAGATCGCCAGGTCCCCTGGGGCCAGCAGGGTCTCGCGACCGTCTTGGATCAGCAGCCCGTAGCCATCGAGCTGGTAGGAGACCTTGTAGAAATCCCCGTCGCCGCTGGAGGTGAGGTTCTCGGTTCGTTGCACTGCGTGGGGTTTGGCATGTATGCGCATCAAACCGATATCGCCGAGCATATTGGCACCCAGTGTGGCGGTGAAATGGCCGCTGGAAATCTGCTCGCATTGCAGCCTGACGAAGGCGTCGGAAATGAGCCGCGACCACGCGGTGAACGAATCGACGTGCTGAAGTTGGTACATGCTTGCCTCCCCATTGAAGCCCATCAACTGTGTCGGGCATCACGAATGAGAGTACGCCGAGCGAAGCGAAAAGTCACTATTTTCTTCGCGCGGAGAATATCCGCCTAGCTCTGGGGGTGCAGGCGGCGCAAGGCATCCAGGCGGTATTGCAGCTGCGCTTCGAGCGACTCGGCGGTGTTGACAGCTTCATCGAGCACGCTGCTGGCCTGAGCGCCCATCAGGAAATTGATCATCGAGTCGCGGGCAACACGCGCCGCGGGATGCTCCGGACCCAGCAGCTGTCCAAGCCATTGGTCGATGAGCTCGCGCCACCGGTCCATAGTTTGCGCATTGACCGCAGCCAGCGCACGGTCCCCGAGGGCCAGATGCCAGAAGTGCACAGCAATGCGGGCTTCATTGCGCCGCAGCTCATCAAGCGGGAGCACTTCGCGCGAGAATGCCTCCAGCGCACCCAGCCCGGCTTGCCCCTGGCACATGCGGGCGATGCGCCGGTCGGTAGCCTCGGCCACGTAGCGGAACGTGGCAACCAGCAGCGAATCGCGCGTCGGGAAGTAGGGCTTGAAGGCGCCATTTGAATAGCCGGCCGCGGCCGCCAAGTCACGCAGATTCAGCTTCTCGATGCCTTCGCGGGCAATGAATCGCCAAGTGACTTCAACAATCTCCCGGCGGCGCTGATCATGGTCCACGATTTTCGGCATGGTTCAAGATTAGCGAAAAACAATTTATTTCAGGCAAGGGCTTGCGTCACATTGACCCCGTCCGTATTCTCTACAACTAGAGAATAATAAATGCCGCAGATCACACTTCAGTGCCGAAGGAGCCACTCCAATGCCAATCACCACCACCACGGATTTCACCCTGCTCAGCGAAGCAGAGATTGCCACCGCCAAGGAATTGCTGGTCAGCCACCAGCTTTTCACCGAGAACACCCGCATCGCCTACATGGGCCTGGAAGATCCACGCGCTGACCGCCCCGGACGTTTTGTCCGCGTCATGCTCATGGACAAGCTGGCCAACTCACCCAAGGACGTCGTCCTGGACTTGGTCGGGCAGGCCGTGCACTCCTGCATTGACCTGGATCCGGCCAAGGTGGGGCAGATGCCCGTGCTGCTGGAGGAATTCGAAATGGTGGAGGCCATCCTGGTTGCCGATCCGCAGTGGGCGGCCGCTCTGGCCAAGCGCAACCTGACGCCAGAACAGGTGCGCGTTGCCCCGCTCTCCGCAGGAGTCTACGAGGACGAGTACCCGCAAGAAGCCGGGCGCCGCATCCTGCGCGGCCTGGCCTTCCGCCAGGATTTCGCCGAAGACTCCGCCTGGGCCCATCCCGTTGATGGACTGGTGGTTTACATTGACACCATCGCCGGAAAGATCGACCAGCTGCTGGACCTGGAAGTCATCCCTGTGCCCGAAACCCACGGCAACTACACGGATCCGGAACTCACTGGCCCGGTGCGCACCACCCAGAAGCCCATCGAGATCACCCAGCCTGAGGGCGCCAGCTTCACGGTCAGCGCAGGCAACCACGTCGAGTGGGAGAAATGGTCGCTGGATATCGGTTTCGACATGCGCGAAGGGCTGGTGCTCTACAACATCGCCTTCAACGATCGGGGCACCGAACGCCGCATCCTGGATCGTGCGTCCATCGCGGAAATGGTAGTCCCCTACGGGGACCCTTCCCCGGTGCGCAGCTGGCAGAACTACTTCGACACCGGCGAGTACCTGATCGGGCGCCTGGCCAACTCGCTGGAGCTGGGCTGCGACTGCCTGGGCGAAATCCACTACATCTCCCCTGTGGTCACCGACGCCGATGGCAATGCGCAGAAGATCACCAACGGCATCTGCATGCATGAGGAAGACGCCTCGATCCTCTCCAAGCACGCCGATGACTGGTCAGGCGTGAAGTACACGCGCCGCAACCGCCGCCTGGTGATCAGCTTCTTCACGACCGTGGGCAACTACGACTACGGCTTCTACTGGTACCTGTATCTGGACGGCACCATCGAATTCGAGGCTAAGGCCACCGGCATCGTGTTCACCTCGGCCATGCTCGACGAGCGCTACTCCTCGGAAATGGCGCCTGGCCTGGGCGCGCCCTTCCACCAGCACATCTTCGGCGCCCGGCTGGACTTCGCCCTGGACGGCGGACCCAGCCGCGTCATCGAAGAAGAAGCCGTGCGCCTGCCCATCAGCAAGGAGAACCCCCGGGGCAACGCCTTCACCCGCAGCCACACGGTGCTGGCTACCGAGAAGCAGGCGGTACGCGATAGCAATCCGACCGCCGGCCGCACTTGGGTGGTGACCAACCCGGATTCGAAGAACTACCTCGGCAAGCCGGTGGGCTACAAGCTGATGTCCCAGGGACTGCCGACCCTGCTGGCCGCCGAAGGATCCTCCATCCATCGTCGCGCAGAATTCGCCTCCAAGGCCCTGTGGGTGACCAAGCGGGAGGACGGCCACCGCTATCCAACCGGTGACTTCGTGAACCAGAACCCGGGCGTTGACGGCATTGGCTCGTGGATCGAGGACGACAAGAACATCGACGGCGAGCAGATCAGCCTGTGGCACACCTTCGCGTTGACCCACTTCCCGCGGACCGAGGACTGGCCGATGATGCCTGTGGACACCGTTGGCTTCACCATCCGCCCCGAGGGCTTCTTCGACCGCTCCCCTGTCCTTGATGTTCCAGCCCCGGTCCAGCACGGCTGCTGCGCCACCAAGGAATCAGACGGTTGCTGTGGCAGCGGCGACTAGCCACGCGGGCAGGGTGCCGGCCGGACACATTGCCCTGGGAGCCGCGTCGCTGGGCCTGGCCGCAACCCACCTGCTGGTTCTGGTTCTGATGCCGCACTCCCTGTGGTGGAACCTGGCATTGCTTGCCATGACCTTGTGGTGCATCAAATGCTCCTGGTGCGTGCTGCGCGGCGGTTCTCCCCTGCGCTTGCTGGTGATGAGCGCGCTCATGGGCACCGTCCATGTGGCGATGGTGATCGGCATGCCGTGGTTTGGCGGCCATCACGCGTCCCACGCTGCGCACGGCACCCAGCATGCACCGGTGATGCTGGCAGTTGCGGCCGCCGAATTCCTCATGATGTTCGGCGCGGCTTGGCTCAGCCGCCATTTCCCGGGACGGGCGCACCAATTCACTAGCGGTAAACCGGTCGCGGTTCCCGCATGACCAGGCCCGGTCTTCGAAGCAGTGCTGTGCTGTTTCGAAGGCCGGGTTTCGGCTTGGCTTCGGGACCTTGACAACCCCGAGCGGCGCAGGCTTAGATGAGTAATGAATCACATTCAATTTGTATTCATCTTTCCGAGAAGAGGGATAGCCTTGGCCGCCGATTGGCACTCAACTGGCATCCCCGGTGCCCAGCAGACGGCAAAGCCGCAAGGACCACTGGTCGTTCCCCTGCCTCGATAGCGCCTGCCGAACCAGCAACCTTCGAGGAAAGAACCAATGAACAGCACCAATGACCTGACTTTCGACAGGCATGAAGCCGAAGTCTCCCCCACCCTGATCTCCCGAGCATTGGCCGGCGCCAAGCGCACCAGCTACTGGCTGGATCATGAGCACCGCCCCGCACCCCACCCGGCGCTGCATGGCTCGCTCACCACCGACTTGCTGATTATCGGCGGCGGCTACACCGGATTGTGGACTGCGCTCCAAGCCAAGGAACAGAACCCGGGCCGAAGGGTCGTACTGATCGAGGGCCAGCGCTTGGGCTGGGCCGCTTCCGGGCGCAATGGCGGCTTCTGCGAAGCCTCCCTGGTCCACGGCGAGGCCAACGGCGAAAACCATCTGCCCAAGGAAAATGCGCTGCTTGCGGAGCTCGGCAGGAAGAACCTCGACGAGTTCGAAGCGACGGTGCGCCGCTATGCGATGGACGTGGACTTCGTCCGCGAGGGCGCGCTCAGCGTGGCCACCGAACAGCATCAGATTGCGTGGGTGGCCGAGGAAGCTGAGGCACCGGGTGTCGACTACCTCGATGCCGGCGCGGTAAGGCAACTGATCAATTCGCCAGACTTCCTGGCCGGCGCCCGTGACCATGATTCAACCGCGCTGGTCCACCCCGCCAAGCTGGTCTGGGAACTTGCCCGCGTCTGCAGCGAGCTAGGCGTCGAATTCTACGAGCATACCCACGCCGTGGAGATGAACAATGCCGGCACGCAGGTGCAGGTGCTGACCGCCGACGGGCAGATCACCGCCAAGCACGTGGCCCTGGCAACCAATGTTTTCCCGTCTCTGCTCAAGCGCCACCGCTCCCGCATTGTGCCGGTATACGACTACGCGCTGATGACTGAACCGCTCACTGCGCAGCAGCGCGCGGCCATCGGCTGGGAGAACATGGTGGGCTTGGCCGACCTGAACAACCGGTTCCACTATGCCCGCCCAACCATCGACGCCGCAGGGAACTTCCGCATTCTCTACGGCGGCTACGACGCGGTCTACCACTTCGGGGGCAAGGTCCGCTCCAGCTACGACACCAACCAGCAGACCTTCGAGAAGCTCGCCGCGCATTTCTTCGGCAGCTTCCCGGACCTCTCACAGGTGAAGTTCTCCCATGTGTGGGGTGGCGCCATTGATACCTGCTCCCGCTTCTTCTCCTTCTTCGATCTGGCCTACGGCGGCAAGGTGGTCTACTGTGCAGGCTTCACCGGCCTCGGTGTCGGCGCGACCCGTTTCGGTGCAAGGGTCATGCTGGATCTGCTCTCGGGCCAGAAGACCGAGCTGACCGAATTGGAACTGGTGCGTACCAAGCCGATCCCATTCCCGCCGGAACCTGCCGCATGGGTGGGCGTGAACCTGATGACAAGCCAGCTGGTCAAGGCAGATCGCAATCGAGGCGAGCGCTCGGCCTTCTTGAAGCTGATGGATAAGATTGGAATGGGGTTCGATTCCTGATGCCTGGAAGATTCCTTCAAGCCGGCATCGTCCAGGCCGATGCCCTTGAGGTCAAGCATGTTGCCATCGGCGACGAGCAGGTGGTCGCCGGCCAGGCATCCGCAACCGCAGGCTGCCGCGAACTGGGCACCCTCGGGGATGCAGAAATTGGCATCTGGGAGATGTCCCGCGGTGCCATGCGGGATATTGAAGCGGACGAGTACTTCGTGGTGCTTGCCGGGTGCGCGACGGTGCAGATTCTGGAAGCCGATGGTTTCGGCGCCCAAGAACTGGTGCTGGTTCCAGGCAGCGTTGTCCGGCTCCATGCGGGAATGAGAACCCGTTGGACTGTCACCGAAACCCTGCGCAAGATCTATTTCACCCTCTGAATCCCCCTAGGAGAATTCACATGGCCTACTACGATAGTTCCCTCGGACACCAGTTCATCAATGGCCAGCAGGTCCGCGGGCACGGCCCGGTGCTGGAGCGCGCGAATCCAGCCACCGGAAAGAAGCTGCTGGACGTGGATACCGCAACCGGCGAGCAGGTTGACCAGGCGGTGCAAGCGGCCGCCGGCGCCTTCAAGACCTGGTCCAGGCTGACCCCGGGCGAGCGGGCCGACCACCTGCTGGCATTCGCTCGCGAACTGGAAAAGCATGCCGATGAAATCGCCGCCCTGGAAACCGCGCAGACCGGCAAGAGCATCCGCATGTCGACCCAATTCGATGTGCCCGGTTCCATCGACAACGTGAATTTCTTTGCTGGCGCTGCACGCAATTTGCAGGGATTGGCCGCCGGGGACTACGCGGGCAACACCACCTCGATGGTTCGCCGTGAAGCTATCGGCGTGATCGGTTCGATCAGCCCGTGGAACTACCCGTTGCAGATGGCTGCGTGGAAGGTCCTGCCAGCGATTGCCGCCGGCAATACGATTGTGCTCAAGCCCAGCGAGCTGACCCCGGGCACCTCGGTGCTCTTTGCCCGGGCCGCCAAGGATGCCGGGTTGCCGGACGGCGTGATCAATATTGTCGTTGGCGACGGGCCCAGCGTTGGCTCGCCCCTGGTGCGCCACAAGCTGGTGAAGATGACTTCGTTCACCGGCTCTACCGCCGTGGGCCTGAAGATCATGTCCATGGCGGCCGAGACCGGTACCCGGGTTCATCTTGAACTCGGCGGCAAGGCGCCGATGGTGGTCTTCGATGATGCCGATATCGAAGCTGCCGCACATGGTGCGGTGGCCGGCTCGACGATCAATTCCGGACAGGATTGCACCGCCGCCACCCGCGCGTACGTGCATTCCTCGGTCTTCGAGAAGTTCACCAGCAAGGTGGCCGAACTGATGGAGGCCATGGTGGTGGGAGATCCGACCGATCCCGATACCGACATGGGTTCGATGATCAGCGAAGCCCACCTGCAGAAGGTTTCCTCGATGGTTGAGCGTGCCAAGGATGCCGGAGCAACGGTGCTGGCCGGAGGCAAGCAGCTTCCGGGCGATGGCTGGTTCTACCGCCCTACCCTGGTGGTGGGAGCTGCGCAGGATTCAGAGATCGTGCAGCAGGAAGTCTTCGGCCCGGTCCTGGTGGCCTTGGCATTCGATACCGATGACGAGGCCATCGAATTGGCCAACGACACCCCGTATGGCCTGGCGGCGAGCGCATGGACCAAGAACATTGACCGCGCGATGCGTGCCAGCGCCGAAATCCAGGCCGGTTGCGTGTGGATCAACGAGCATATCCTGATCGTTTCCGACATGCCGCATGGAGGCTACAAGGCTTCGGGGATGGGCAAGGACATGAGCCAGTATTCCTTCGATGAGTACACCAATGTCAAGCATGTGATGATCTCCCATGATCCCGCTGCCCATCGCGAATGGCAGGATACGGTCTTCAAGAAGCGATAGGCCCAGAAGGCTAGAGGCTCGAAAGCAGCTGGCTCAGTTTCTTCGTTGCCACCCCGGGTTCTGTGGTGGCAAAGAAGTACTGGGCCAGCTGTTTTTGCGCCCCGGCAACCGAGGATGCGGCAAGATCCGCAACCCGCTGCGCCAGTCCGTTGGCGTTGCCCAGCCGCTGGTGCAATGGCAACCCTGAATGGAGCTTGCTTTCGGGGTCTCCGGCCAGCAGCAGCGGGATGTTGAGCGCTACCGCGTCATAGGCCATCGCCGAGGTGTCGCAGATGGCCACATCCGCCCACACCAAGGACTGTGCCGCGTCGCTGAGCGCATCCACGGTGGCAGCGTAGTTGTTTTTCAGGCTTACCACGGCTTTCTTTGCCTCTGCGGACACATCACCGGTCTTCGGATGAGGACGGAAACGCACTTCGAAACGCTCATCGTTGCTCAGCTGGGCCAGAATTCTCTCGCCCAAAGTAGCCACCGACGAGTACGCCATGGCTTGCGAGTCGCCCTCCCAAGTCGGTGCGTAGAGAACCCGGATCTTCTCCGAAGGGCCGGGCAATTCCAGGTCATCGAGCTGCGGGCGTCCGATCTGCACCAGATGCGATGGGTCGAAACGGGAGATGTTCTCGGTGATGCGCTCTACCGCGGCAGCACCAGCCACGCAGGCGAAATCGTAGGCTTTGAGCTGGTTGGAGACCATGGAGGCCTTTTCGCTCTCACCGTGGTTCAAGTGAATATGCGCCGGTCCGTTGAAGCGCAGCATCGTGAAGTTCCGCTGGGCGTTGTTCACGTAGTTGATGGATTTGGTATTCCACTCGCGCAGCTTATTCTCGATCTGCTCCATGGAACGCGAGAACAATATCGGCAGGTTCGACTCTGCCAGCGCGTGTCGTGCGCTTAGTGCGTCCATGAGCACCACGCCGACGTTGAGACCCTGGGCAGCCAGTCGCTCGAAGGTACCCAGCCAGACTCCGAGCTGGTAGAACTGCCCGGGCCCCTCGGCGAAAAAAAGCACATGGTCGGCTTGCTCGATTCCCCGGTCCGAGTGAGCGATCTCCGCTCGAACAGACCGCTCCGCAATGAGGGAGCGTGCTTTACCTGTCGCTTGCGTTATCTGGGAAGAGAACAATGCCATGCATTTAGTTTACGTAGGTTTAGCCGTTGATTGCGGAAGCCAAGTCGGAAATGTTGGATTCCATCCATTCGAGGTAGCTGGAATCATCCTGAATGGTTTCTGCAAAGTCGACTACAGGTACCTGTCCCCGCTCAGCGTTCTTCTTCAGCGCCTTGGTTTCGCTGCCTTCGGTCTGCACGTTGTAGGCAAGCATGTCAGCGTCGCCAGCAACGAGCTTGTCTTCAGCCTTCTTCATGGTCATCGGCGCAATGCCCTCGCCCTCTTCGATGGCTTCGCTCAGCCCTTCAGGAGTGGTGTTCTCCATGCCGGCTGCTTCCAGCAAGTGGAATGGAACCGGCTCGGTCATCATGAAGCTCTTGCCATCCAGCTTGGCGGTTTCGAGCTGGGCTTCGAGTTTCACGATCCCTTCGTTGAAGGCTGCTGCGTTCTGCTTGTACTGATCCGCGTTGGCGGTATCGACCTTGGCGAAGGACTCGGCCAGTGCATCAGCAAGTTCACCCATGGAATCCAGGTCGTACCAGATGTGCTCGTTGTAGCCCGCGTGGTCGTGGCCCTCATGGCCGCCCTCTTCAGCGTGCTGCGCATGCTCCTCAGCGCTTTCGCCCTCATGGCCGCCCTCATCAGCGTGCTGCGCATGCTCCTCGGCACTTTCGCCTTCGTGCCCGGATTCATCAGCATGCTGCGCATGCTCTTCGGCGCTTTCGTCTTCATGCCCGGCCTCTTCGGATTCCGCAGCTACCGGCGAGGAATCCACAGCGTGCATGAGCGTGATCTCGCCAGACTTGCCTTCCGGTAGCGAAGAAACGAGAGAGTCCATGAATTGGTCATATCCGCCGCCATTGGCAAGGACCAGGTCCGCGCTGGAGATCGCAAGCTTGTCGCGTGCGGTTGGTTCGTAGGAGTGCGGATCCTGCGCGGCCGAAGTGATGATCTCGCTGACCTCCACGCTATCTCCACCAATGGCACGGGCGATCTGTCCGTAGACGTTCGTCGTGGCCACTACGCTGATCTCTGCAGATTCCGCGTCCTTCGATTCGCTTCCTGTGGCGCTACCGCATCCGGCAAGGATCAGTCCGGCAGCGGGCAGGGCGACGGCAGCTGCGAGCAGCGAGCGGTAGTTCTTCATGGTGGTCTCCATCTAAATCGGATCGCTATTGAGAACTATTCTACATTACATATGAGAATGGTTCGCACCTAGGAGTCGGAGCTTACACTCTGCAAAGCCCGCTTGCCGTGGGCACCGCCGGTGCCGGTAGCTTTCACCACCATCACTGCAATGGCGGTGGTTACCGGGATCGCCAATACCAATCCGATGGAACCAATCAGGATTCGGATGACCTCTTCAGCCATGGCGCCGGAGCCGAGGGTGACCCCGAAGCTCTGGTTGCTCAGCGCCGCAATGGCCAGCACCGGCAGGGCCGCACCGGCGTAGGCGAAGGCGATGGTGTAGACGGTCGAAGCGATATGGTCCCGGCCGATGCGCATGCCGCGGAAGAACAGTTCCCTGGCCGAGGCCTTGGGCGTGCTCTCTGCCAGTTCCCAGACGGTGGCCGACTGCGTAATTGTCACGTCATTGAGCACACCCATGCCGCCAACCAGCACGCCGCAGATCAGCAAGCCGGGCAGGGAAATTTGCGGGGCCACCGTCGATAGGGTGATAGCCGATTCATCGTTGGCTCCAGTCAAAGCGGCAGCATCGGTCAACCAAAGCACCATCGCCGCGGTCACCGCTAGGCCAAAGAGCGTTCCCAGCAGCGCTGTGGATGTTTTCGCGTTCAGCCCATGGGCGAAATACAACGCGACAAACATGATGGCGGTAGAACCAGTGAGTCCCACCAGGACCGGATTGCCGCCTTCAAGCAAGGCCGGAACCATGAAGATGATCATGAAGGCGATGCCACCGACCAGGCCGATCATCGCCCGCGTGCCGCGCCATCCGGCGACCAGCACCACGACCACGCCATAGGCGATGGCCAGCAGTGCCATGGGCAAAGTGCGCACGAAGTCAACGAATACGTACGGGCTGCCGCTGGTGGTGTCCACCGCGGAGAGATCAAGGTATCGAATGCTGTCGCCCGCGCGCGCATCACGTGATTGCAGCATTTCCGGTGGGATTTCCAATTGGATTTCCGCGCCACCGGATTCGGGCATCACGTAGGTTACTTGGCATTCGAGAACCTTGCCACCAACTTCTTCCAACCCTTGGGAAGACGGGCAGTCCTGGACTGTGCTGCGCGTGACAGTGCCCACTTCCATCGTTGCGCCACCGGTAGTGTCCATGGCTCCGTTCAGGGCAAACTTGTCGTAGTTGCCTTGCGGCCACAACAAGATGACCATGACCAGGGCCAGGGCGCCGATAGGCGCAAGCAGCGCCCATAAGATGATCGAGGCACGCCGCCGGCGCCGGGGATCCTGCAAAATCGGTTCGTCATGGTGATGATGGCCCACGTGGTGCTGCTCCAAATCAAAGAAGGCGAATCGTTCTTTCCAAGTGTAAGAGCTAGCCCCTTGGAGTTTGCCTTGGATGCCGACCGCGTTGCGAAGAGCTGGTCCTGGATATTCAAAAGGATGACCCGATAAATCCTCCGTAAGGTTCATACCTTCAAACACTGCGGAACGGGAGAATTGAGCCATGAGCTTGCCAATGAACCAGCCACCCTTGCCGCAAGGCGCCGAGGGTGAGATGAACTATTCGTTCCATCGCCTAATGAGACGCAGTGAGAACTACCGCTGGTGGAGGCCGCTGGCGTTCACCGGCATCGGCATTGGCTTCTACGGCGCGGCATTGCTCATCGCCATACTGGCGATGTTCATCGCATTGATCATGAACCCGCTGACGTGGGCTGCGGAGAATCCAGATGACGCTCCCGATCAGTTCCTCATGGATCCAACCCTGAACATGGCCACGGCGACGGACTTCTCGATGACCATGGTCTCCCTGATCATCATGATCCCGGCGGTCTACCTCGCCTACTTGCTCATCGGGCCCAAGCCTGTCGGCTTGCTGATATCGGTCGCCGGCAAATTGCGCTGGCGCTGGTTCGGCCTGACGTTGGGTGCCAGCGCCATCTTGTTCGCAGTGTATTTCGGGCTGAGTTTCGGGTTGGGCGCCTTGGGCATTGGCGAGTCCGAACCCGTGCCGGCGAGCAGCCTGCCGGCCGATCCGCTGTTCTATGCCCTGCTGGTGATCCTCTTGACGCCCTTCCAGTGCGCAGCTGAAGAGCTTGTTTTCCGTGGCGCGTTCATGCAGGTCATCGGCAGCTGGCTGAAGCATCCATTGTTCGCCATCCTGCTTCCAGTTCCCTTCTTCACCATCGGCCATCTCTACGATGTCTGGGGGCTTCTCGATGTGGCGGCGTTCGCTATCGCGGCAGGCTTCCTGACCTGGCGCACCGGTGGCCTTGAAGCAGCGATGGCGATGCACATCATCAACAACACCTTCTTGTTCCTGCTCGGTGCAATGGGCGCAGTTGATCTGAACGCCACGGAATCCAACCCGGTTTCGCTGGTCTTCTCGGTGTGCTTCATGGCCCTATTGACCTTCGTGCTGGTGAAGCTGGCAGACAGGCAAGGCATTGCGCGTACGGCAGGCCCGATTCCAGCAGCAGAGCGCCGTCCGATGCTGCAGCCTTGGCAGATGAGCCAGCCACCGGTTCACCCTAGCCAGGCCTACTGGGCTCCTCCGGCCTATCAGCCTGGGCAGCAGCAGAACTCCGATCACGGTTCAGATGTTTCCCCACCGGCTCCCCCGGCAGCCGGCCCGTCAGATCGCTAGGCACCAGATAGCTGGAACGCAAAAAAAACGATCCGCGCAGGATTTCCCGTGCGGATCGTTTCATTTAGTGAACTGTTCAGGATTTGGCCCAGCGCAGCAAGGCTGCGATTCCCGCACCGTCAGGAATCACCGAATCCGGTACATAGCGAATGCTGGCATCGGTTAGCGCGGTGGCGCGCAGGAGCACTTCTGGCGCCGGCCATTCCCCGACGACCAACTCTGCATGGTCATCTCCGTCCTGATGGGCAATCCATGGTTCGGCGCTCAAGGCGCGAAGGGTATGCTCGCTTTGGTACTGTCCAACCAGCACCATTTCGGCTTGCGCCGATTGGAGCGCAGTGACAACTTCATCGAGTCCGACAGCAAGCTGCGCCTTGCCGTTGCCGGACTGCGCAGCGATCTTCGATTCCAATTCAGCCAGGGACTTGGCTTTCACTTCCTCTACAAGCTTGGTGATTTGGGCATCGACTTGCTTGCTGTCCGCACCCCCGGTGCGCGTATGCGAGTCGATGACTTCTACATAGTCCCTGAGCGCCACGGGTACTGCCCCGAGCACCAGTTCACGAGCCTTGATGTCGCCCGAAAGAATGATCAGGCGGACGTAGTTCTCGTTGGACATTTCGCTGATCAGCTCGGCAACCTCGTCAGCGTTTCGACGAGCCATCTCATCGGCGGCGGCCTGCGCCTTGGGCTGGTCGTATTCCCCGGGCACCTTGCGTGCATGGTGGATTTCCTCGGGCAACCCGACGATGCCACGGCTGCCCAGGCGTTCAGGTGACGCCGTATTGTAGAGGTGCACCTCGCCTCCGTCCTTGCTGACTTCAGCTACGAGGTAGGAGAACGATCCGCCACGGGCGCGGGCCAGCGCCGTGAAGTTCGGGAACGGACCCACATCAACCGATGAAGTTTGGACCTTGAGGCCTGGGATGACTTCGTTCAGGACGATTTCGCCGTCATGAACAGCTACGAACCGTGCTACTGGTGCTCGCAGTCCCTGGGCTGGCTCCAGTGCGCCGATCAGTGCTTGGACATCGCTGGGCTGCGCCTGCTGGCTCTTGAGCAGCTTGGCTACCTCGTCCGGAAGCCGGTCTGCCGCTTCCTGGGCGGCAGTGGTTCCCAACGATGCATCCACGAGAGCTGTGCTCCACGAGCCGTTTCTCCGATAGAGCGAAGCGTCGATTCCATTAGAATCCGCGCGTAGTGCCATGCTGACTCCCTTCCGCACGCGACCCTTGGCCGCGGTGCGACTAGATCCGTGGCACTAACCTAACATCACTATTCAGTGGCTGGAAGAGGTAACCAGAAACTATGTCGTTGTTTGGATGAAATCAGCATGGCAACTTGCGTTTACCAGCGGCCGCGCCAGTATTGGGCGGGGAATGCCATCGGTGCACCCAATTCCTGCGCCGAACGGTTAGCCCACTGCGGATCGCCCAGTGCAGCGCGCCCAACGCAGACGCCGTCCGCTTGCCCGGTCACGACGATCTGCTCTGCCTGCATCGGCTCGGTGATGACGCCGACCGCGGTAACGAAGGCATCCTGGGGCAGCGCTTCCTTCACTGCCTGAGCCAACGGCACTTGGTAGCCCGGACCAGACGGTCCGTTGAACTTGCCAATTCCTGCACTGGAGAGGTCGAAGTGGCGCACACCGTAGCCGTAGAGTTCCTTGGCGATCCGAACGGTGTCAGCAATGCTCCATCCATCGTCCACCCAGTCTTCTCCGGAGAAGCGAATGCCCAGGGCCTTGTTTTCCGGCCACACGGCAGCCACTGCCTCGATGACTTCACGCAGGTATCGAGTGCGATTCTCGAAACGGCCACCGTATTCGTCGGTGCGCTTATTGGTCAGCGGCGACAGGAATTGGTGCACCAGGTAGCCGTGCGCGGCATGGATCTGGATCAGGTCGAATCCGGCCGCGTCGGCACGCTTGGCCGCATCAGCCCAGTCCTGCACCGATGCCTGGATCTGTTCCACGCTCATCGCGGTAGCTGGCTTCAGCCCGTAGAGCTCGCTGGGCGAGGAAGTGAAGGTTTCCCAGCCGCCATCTTCCGCGCTGATGCTGCCGGATTTTCCAGCTTCTTCAAGATCCTTGAGCCAGCCATAGGTCGATGCCTTGGCTCCGGCGTGCGCCAGCTGCACGCCGGCGGCTGCCCCATGGGCGCGGATGTATTGGGCAATCGGTTTCCAGGCTTCGGCCTGCTCGTCATTCCACAGGCCGGTATCGCGATCCGAGATCCTGCCTTCAGCTGCCACCGCAGTTGCTTCGGCGATCACCAAGGAGTATCCGCCATGGGCCATGGAACCCAGGTGAGCCAAGTGCCAGGTCGTTGGAACGCCGTCGCGTTTTTCCACGGAATACTGGCACATCGGCGGAAGCACGACGCGGTTGCGAAGCTTCAGGCCTGCTCCGCTTCTGGCCGGGACGGTAAATTCAGTAAAGAGCTTGCTATGAGGCATACCTGTTACGACGCTGGGGTGCGCGAATTTATTCCGCGCACCCCAGTGCAGCTGCAGGCTATCCAAGAATCAGCACGGCCACCGACAGGTAGACGATCAGCCCGGCGGCATCCACGAAGGTTGAAATGAAGGGGTTGGAAAATACCGCAGGATCAACCTTGAAGAATTTACCGATGATCGGCATCACCCCGCCGACAGCGGCAGCAATGCTGCACAGCGCCACCAGGCTGATGCCTATCACCAATCCGATACGCAGTTCGAAAATGCTCCCGGCCACCACCAGCGCTATGGCGCCCAGGCACAGTCCCAGGACCGCTCCGATTCGCACCTCGCGCATCAGCACCCGCCAGAAGTCGCTTCCCCGCACATCCCCCATAGCCAGCGCACGGGTGACAGTGGTCGCCGCCTGGTTGCCGGTGTTCCCGCCAATGCCCACGATCAAGGGGATGAACAAGCTGAGCACCACCATCGACTCCAGTGTCTGCTCGAAACTGGACAGCACCTTGACCGTCAAGGTGGCGCCGATAGCCAGGACCAGCAGCCAGATGACGCGCGCTTTCACCAGGTGGCGCAATGGCGTCCCCAGGTAAGGGCGGAAGAGCGGATCCGTTCCGGAGCCGTACGCGGAGCGGCGCTCTTCGGCATCCTCCAGGATCCCGATCGCCATGGGCAAGGTCAGCACTCCCAGCAGGCGATCTTCCCGATCAAGCACCGGGAGCATCCCTGCCTTCCGATCCACCACCGCCCGTGCCGCGCTCGTCTCCGGCTCGCAGGCCTGGATGACCGGGCTCTGGGTGCACAGTTCTCCGATCGTTGTCCCGGCCGGCTCGGTGAGCAGCTCGCTGAGCTTGATGGTGCCAAGTAGCCGGCGTTCATCATCGATCACCAGGATGTGCTGCGCGTTCTCGCAGTTCCCGAGGCGTGCGCTGATGCGTTCCAGGGTTTCGGCCACAGACAGCTGCGGGTGGGTGGCGATGAAATCCGGGGACATCGCCCTGCCGGCGCTTGATTCCGGATAGCCCAGCAGGATTCCGGTTTCCTGGCGCTTGGCCTTCGACAGCCCTGCCAGCAGTTTCGTGGCCACCATCGCTGGCAGTTCATCGAGCAGCGCTACCCGTCCCGCGGCGGGGAGCTGGGCGAAGGCATCGATGACGGTCTGCGACTGCAGCGCCCGCACCAGGTCGGCTTGCACCGGGGCGTCGAGTTCCTGGAAGACCAGTACCGCGGCTTGCTTGTCCAGCAGCCGGTAGGCCAGGGCAGCCTCGGTGGCATCCAGTGCTTCGAGGTGCTCAATGGTCTGGGCGATGTGCAGACCGCCCAGCAGCCCTGCCGCGAGCTGGAATTCTGCGTGATTGAGATGGGAGCGCAAGGCTCGCGAAATAGTAGAGAAGTCTACTTTTTCTGGAGAAAACATGATTTTGGTCCAAATGGTTCATTTGGCGCGTGAATGCAAGCCTGCCAGCAACTTCTCACCGCTTGATCACCCCATGAATACAGGGAGATAAATCAGTCAGTATTTGCGTGCAGGACCAGGCGCCGGTGACATGTACAAGAGTCACGAACTCGTTGGGATCCCATGGCAGGATGCTGCCAGATTCGGCTAATTCGGCTACGAGCGTCCGGGTGAGTTCGTGTGCATAGATCGACTAGAACTGTCTTCCACGACACTCACCTCCTCGAAACTGGTTTGCGCTAGCGCGCATCAGGCCTAGTCCCAGTTCTATCAGCTATGACTGGGAATTGCCGGACTTGGGGGCCAAGATCACATTTAAAAAGTTCGGGAGGCCTGCAGTGCAGCCCCCCCGAACTGGGTCATGCATTACTGGGAAATCAGCATTCCACCACGTTGACGGCCAAGCCGCCCATCGCAGTTTCCTTGTACTTGTCGCTCATGTCCTTGCCGGTTTCGCGCATGGTGATAATGACTTCATCCAAGGTGACGTGGTGTTCGCCGTCGCCCATCAGCGCCATCTTCGCCGCGTTCACTGCCTTGGAAGCAGCAATGGCGTTGCGTTCGATGCAAGGGATCTGGACCAGTCCGCCGATCGGGTCGCAGGTCAGGCCAAGGTTGTGTTCCATGGCGATTTCCGCTGCGTTCTCTACCTGCGCTGGGGTGCCGCCAAGAATTTCGGCCAGGCCGCCAGCAGCCATCGATGATGCCGAACCGACTTCCCCCTGGCAGCCGACCTCGGCGCCGGAGATCGATGCCTGCTCCTTGTACAGCACGCCGACGGCACCAGCGGTGAGCAGGAAGCGTACGACAGCGTCGTGCTTTTCCTCCTCATTCCAGTACTTTGCCCCCGGCGCGTAGTGGGTGGCGTAGAACAGCACGGCCGGGATGATGCCCGCTGCACCGTTGGTCGGCGCGGTGACCACGCGTCCGCCGGAGGCGTTCTCCTCATTGACCGCCAGCGCCACGAGGTTGATCCATTCCTGCCAGTAGACCGGATCCCGGTCCTTGTCTTCCTTGCGCAGGCGTTCATGCCATTCCGGCGCACGGCGGCGAACCTTCAGGCCGCCGGGCAGCACTCCGGTGCGTTCCAGCGCGGACTCCTTGCAGTCTTCCATCACTTCGTAGATGTGGACCAGGCCGTTGCGGATCTCGTCGCGGGACCGGTAGGCCATTTCGTTGGCCATCATGATGTCGGCAATGGACAGGCCGGTTTCCTTCACATGTTCCAGCAGCTTGGCTGCCGTGGTGAATGGATAAGGCTGCTTGTTCAGCTGCTCTTCGAGGTTCTTCTCGATGCGGTCTTCGGCGCCTTCGCGCACGATGAAGCCGCCGCCTACGGAGAAGAAGGTCTCGTTGGCGATTTCGTTGCCGTCAGCGTCGAGGGCAATGAACTTCACGCCGTTGGTGTGGCGCGGCAGTACGGTGAGCGGATGCTGGATCATGTCTTCGACCTTGTAGTTCAGGTCCTTGCGCTGATCCAGCTGTTCGGCCAGGTGGAGGATTCCAGTGGCTTCCATGTCCGCCAGGCGGTCATCGACCTGTGATGGCAGCACGGTTTCAGGTTCGAAGCCTTCAAGCCCCAGCATGATGGCAGTGAAGGTGCCGTGGCCGCGTCCGGTAGCGGCCAGGGATCCGTAGACATCAACACGGATATTTTCCAGTGCGTCCAGTTGGCCTTCTCGGATTACTTGGGCAATGAATGCGTGTGCTGCACGCATTGGTCCCACGGTATGGCTGGAAGAAGGTCCGATGCCAACCGAGAAAAGATCGAATACGCTAACCGCCATAGCGGGTCACATCCTTAGAACTTGGGTAATCCGAGAGCTTCTGCCCCGGATCTGTGGAGTGTGGTTCCAGAGGCTTGCGGCCACCGCACGTACCGTGCAGCGCCTGGACCTCTGGATGTTGAAAGACCGCGGGCCCGAAAAGCGAGTATTTCCACCTTCCGGGCCCACATCCTAATCAGATGATGCTACTCGGAAACCTTAGCCAGTTCCGGGTACAGCGGGTGGGCCGCGGCAAGCTGCAGAACACGATCCTTCAGCTCCGGCAACACCGCCGCATTACCCTCAGCACCAGCAATCAACGCCTGCGCAATGATCTCCGCAACCTCAGCAAACGCAGCCTCCGAGAAACCACGGGTAGCCAACGCCGGGGTACCAATACGCAACCCCGAAGTCACCATCGGCGGACGAGGATCAAACGGCACCGAATTGCGGTTCACCGTGATCTCCACCTGCGCCAAAAGATCCTCACCCTGCTGCCCATCCAACTCGCTATTACGCAAGTCAACGAGCACCATGTGAACATCCGTGCCACCAGTCAAAACGCTGATGCCCTTGGCAACAACATCTTCCTGGGTCAAACGCTCAGCCAAAATACGCGCACCAGCCAAGGTCCGCTCCTGGCGCTCCTTGAACTCCGGCGACGCAGCAATCTTGAACGCCACCGCCTTGCCAGCAATCACGTGCTCCAACGGACCACCCTGCTGGCCAGGGAACACCGCCGAGTTCAACTTCTTCGCAATCTCCGCATCATTCGAGAGAATAATGCCGCCACGAGGACCAGCAAGCGTCTTATGCGTCGTGGAAGTCACCACGTGAGCGTGCGGAACCGGCGAAGGATGCAACCCGGTTGCCACCAAGCCAGCAAAGTGCGCCATATCCACGAACAAGTACGCGCCAACCTTGTCAGCGATCTCGCGGAAACGCTGGAAATCCAGCTGGCGCGGGTACGCCGACCAGCCAGCAACAATCATCTTCGGCTGGTTCTCAATGGCAAGGCGCTCCACCTCGTCCATGTCCACCTCATAGGTTTCCTCGTCCACACCGTAAGGAACGATGTTGAACAAGCGGCCCGAGAAGTTCAGCTTCATCCCGTGGGTCAGGTGGCCACCGTGGTTCAGGTTCAGCCCCAGCACGGTATCGCCCGG
>NZ_JBLVOC010000009.1:107097-129088 GCF_053543575.1 Glutamicibacter sp. AGC84 | reverse complement strand
CCACTGGGTTGATAGGCAGGATGTGGAAGCAAGGACTAAAGACTTGTGTAGCTGACCTGTACTAATAGGCCGATGACTTTCAACACACAATAAAACAATATTTGAACTGATGATTTCAATGCTGTTCGCGTTCACTATGCGGTTACGAGACAACAACCTCTAACCAGCAAATACGGATGAGTTACAAGACTTTGTAGCACCGGAAAACATTGACCAGGAAACGTTTTGGTTTGTGTGCTTCGTGATTGTTACGGCGGTCATAGCGTGGGGGAAACGCCCGGTCCCATACCGAACCCGGAAGCTAAGGCCCACTGCGCCGATGGTACTGCACTCGTGAGGGTGTGGGAGAGTAGGTCACCGCCGGACTTAACTTGAGTAGATGGTTTGAGGCCCTGGTACCGTTTGGTGCCGGGGCCTCACCTGTTTAACTAGACTATTTAAGCCGTACGCGCATCGGCGGTCCTCGCCCTTCCTATCTTCATGGAAGTAGATAAGGTGTGTAGTAGAAATAACAAGATCTTCTACACGAGGGGCTTTCCTTGACCACCGAGACTACGAGTCCACTGACATACCGCGACGATTCAATTCGTCCCCAGGACGATCTCTACCGCCATAGCAATGGCAAGTGGTTCGAGACAGCAACAATTCCAGGAGATCAAGGAATTTACGGTTCCTTCATGGAACTCCGCGACCAGGCTGAGGCTGCGGTCCACGGAATCATTAATGAAGCAGTGCAGAAGGTCGATTCCGGTGCAGAAACTGACGCCGCCACCCAGCGCATTGCCCGCCTCTACAGCTCATTCATGAATGAAGCCGTTATCGAAGAACGCGGTGCCGATCCGGTTGCTGTCTTCTTGAATACTATTTCGGATATCCAGAACACCGAACAGCTGCTCGAAGTATGCGGTTTCTTCCAGCGCAAAGGCATCAGCGGCTTCATGGATATCGGCGCGATGAACGACGCCGGCAATCCGGACCGGAACCTGCTGACCTTCCTGCAAGGCGGCCTGGGCCTGCCTGATGAGTCCTACTATCGCGAAGAGCAGTTCGCTGAAACCGTATCCGACTACCAGGACCACCTTGGCCGCCTGCTGGCCCTTGGCGGTATTGCTGATGCCGAAGCCGCGGCCGCACATGTCGTAGCGCTCGAGAAGGCCATGGCCTCGCATCACTGGGACCGGGTCAAGGTCCGCGATGCTCAGGCACGCTACAACCTGATGTCCGATGAGGAGCTTTCCGCGCTTTTCCCAGGCGTGAGGACCTGGCTGGCTGGCGCCGGCATTGAGCCGAAGTACTACAGCGAAGTTGTCGTCTGGCAGCCAAGCTACCTTCAGGGATTGTCTGAGCTATTCGGCTCCCAGCCGCTGGATGCCTGGAAGAACTGGTTGCGGGTCCAGGTGCTGCGCTCCTTCGCTCCCTACTTGTCCAGCGCATTCGTCAATGAGAATTTCTCCTTCTACTCGGCCAAGCTCGGTGGCGTGGAACAGCTCAAGGAACGCTGGAAGCGAGGTGTCGCATTCACCGAAGGTGCTGTTGGCGAAGACATCGGCCAGCTGTACGTGGCTGAGCACTTCCCTGCAGAGGCCAAGGGCGCCATGGACGCGCTGGTTCAGCGGCTCATCGAGGCTTACCGCATCTCGATCAGCGAACTGTCCTGGATGGGCCCGGAGACCATCGAAAAGGCATTGGATAAGCTTTCCAAGTTCCGTCCGAAGATCGGCTACCCGAACCAATGGATCGACTACTCTGCCATCCAGGCTGATGAACTGGACGTCATCGCGAATATTGCCTCGGCGAACGAATTCGAGTTCGCTCGTGAATTGAAGAAGATCGATGACGGGGTGGATCGCGAACTGTGGTTCATGTTCCCCCAGACTGTGAACGCCTACTACCACCCGCTGCTGAACGAAATCGCGTTCCCAGCGGCAATCCTGCGCCCGCCATTCTTCGACGTGAACCGCGACATCGCCTCGAATTTCGGCGGCATCGGCGCGGTCATCGGCCACGAAATCGGCCACGGCTTCGATGACCAGGGCTCGCAGTTCGATGGCACTGGCCAGTTGACCAATTGGTGGACCGATGAGGACCGGGCTTCCTTCGAGAAGCTGACCGCCAAGCTGGTGGACCAGTACAACGCGCTGTCCCCTTCAGAAGCCCCGGAACACAACGTCAACGGCGCACTGACCCTGGGCGAGAACATCGGCGACCTCGGTGGATTGGGTATTGCCTACAAGGCCTACAAGCTCGAGTTGGCCGCCCTTGGCATACAGGAAGATGAAGTGATCGACGGCATCACCGGCGACCAGCGCTTCTTCTACTCCTGGGCCGAATGCTGGCGCACGCTGATTCGTCCGGAGACCGCGGTGGTACGCGTGACCACCGACCCGCATGCACCCGGGGAGTTCCGCTGCAACCAGGTGCCGAAGAACCTGGCATCCTTCCACGAGGCCTTCGGCACCAAGCCCGGCGATGGCATGTGGCTGGATCCAGCTGACCGCGTAGAAATCTGGTAAACCGCATAACTGAATGGATAGGGCAGGGGCAAAGCCAGCTTTGCCCCTGCCCTATCCTGCGTTACGGGCCAAGATCACTGTGTAAGGCTGATCATGAAGGGCTTCAACTGCACGCCATGACACGTAGAATGGTCTATTGTGACTTCCGAAAATAATTCCGCACAGGCCCCAGATCCAAACGACCAGCGACAGGTGCGCACCGATAAGCGCAACCAGCTGCTGGCCAAGGGCGAGGAAGCCTACCCGGTAGGCATAGCTCGCACCCACTCGTTGCAGGAAATCCGCGACAAGTACGAGCACCTCGAAGCTGGTGAAGAGACCGAAGACGTCGTCGGCATCGTCGGCCGCATCGTTTTCATGCGCAACACCGGCAAGCTGTGCTTCGCCACCTTGCAGGAAGGCGGCCAGAAGGGCGAAGGGGTTCGCCTGCAGGTCATGCTCTCGCTTGCCAACGTTGGCGAAGAGCGCCTGGCCCAGTGGAAGTCGCTCGTCGATCTGGGCGACCATGTGTTCGTGACCGGCAAGGTCATCTCCTCGCGCCGCGGCGAGCTGTCCATCATGGCAGACGCTTGGGAAATGGCTTCCAAGGCCCTGCGCCCACTGCCGGTGCTGCACGCCGATCTGAATGAAGAGACCCGCGTGCGCCAGCGCTACGCCGACTTGATCGTGCGCAACGAGGCCCGCGAAATGGTCTACAAGCGCGCCGCGATCGTCCGCGCCGTACGCAACACCCTGGAGAACCGCGGCTACGTCGAGGTTGAGACCCCGATGCTGCAGCTGGTTCACGGTGGCGCTTCGGCCCGTCCATTCAAGACGCACCTGAACGCCTTTGACCAGGAAATGACCCTGCGCATCGCAACCGAGCTGTACCTCAAGCGTTGCGTCGTTGGCGGTGTTGACCGCGTCTTCGAGGTGGGGCGCATCTTCCGCAACGAGGGTGTCGACTCGACCCACTCGCCGGAATTCACCACCTTGGAATCCTACGAAGCCTACGCCGACCAGTACGTCATGGCTGATCGCATCAAGGAAATCATTCTCAACGCCGCTGATGCCATTGGCGCCGGCCGCAGCATCGAGACCCCTAAGGGCACCGCTAACCTGGACGGCGAATGGCGCTGGGTCAGCGTCTACCCTGGCCTGTCCGAAGCTGTCGGCGTGGAGATCACCCCGGAAACCGATGCTTCGGTGCTGCGCGAAGTCGCTGCGAAGCACGAAGTGAAGATCGATCCGGCCTGGGGCGCCCAGAAGCTGGTCATCGAGCTGTTCGGCGAAATCGTCGAGCCGACCTTGATCGACCCGACCTTCGTGTGCGACTACCCGCCACTGGCACAGCCGCTGGCACGCCCGCATCGCTCGAAGCCGGGAGTCATCGAGGCCTGGGACCTGATCATCGGCGGCATGGAGCGCGGTACCGCGTTCTCCGAGCTGATTGACCCGGTGATCCAGCGCGAGCGCCTGACCGAGCAGTCCCTGATGGCTGCTGGCGGCGATCCGGAAGCAATGCAGCTTGACGAAGACTTCCTTCGTGCATTGGAATACGGTGCACCGCCGATGGGCGGTATCGGTTTGGGTATCGATCGTCTGGTTATGCTTTTCACCAACGTCGGTATTCGTGAAACTATTCTGTTCCCACTCCTAAAGCCGGAGGCATAGGAATGCCATATATCGAGGCGATCGTCCCGACAATCGGCCTGGCGCTGCTTTTCTGGTACGTGATGAAAGCAATTACAAACGCGGATCGAAAAGAACGCCAAGCTGAAGCTGAAGCTGATGCGCTAATTCAAAATCGCTCGGATTCTAATAATCCAGTAAACGAGAATTAGTCTTTCCTGAAAGAACCTTGTGAATTCTGATGATAATTAGAGTTTAGTGCGGCTATTTGTATATGCTTGTTGTTTGAAATGGGCTGATGATCGAATGTCAGTTGGTCCAGTACATTCAAGCTCGGAGGAATTCCTAAATGGCACGTCAGGTTCAAATTGCCCTGATCGACGATATTGATGGTAGCGAGGCGACTGAATCTATTGCATTCAGCGTCGCTGGTCAGCATTTTGAAATCGACCTGAACGACGAGCATGCTGCTCAGTTCCATGCAGCCATCGAGCCGTACATCGATGCGGCGCGCTCGTCGAAGCAGACTGCAGCGAGCGAAGCTCCAGCAATCCGCGCATGGGCGAAGGAAAACAACATCAAGGTCAACGCACGCGGACGCCTTAATGCAGAAGTTGTAGATGCCTACAATGCTGCAATGCGCAAGGGCGGGCGAAACCGCGCGAAGTAATTTGCGGGGTTTTCAACAAGTCTCAATATAAGAGCCGGCACGCAATGCGTGCCGGCTCTTATTCTTATAACGACGTTCGTAATTCATCCAATACTTTCATTGAAGATCGCAATATTGGTGAGCCAAGTAAATCCGGAAATTAATTGCACCTCAATTACGGATTTCCGGTACCAGGGGACCGCTTCGGTTATCCCTGTGGCGAACAAGGGCGCATTGCCGGCGCTTGGTGCGTAGCATCGAATTATTGGTAAGCAAGGAGTGTGCCGAAGATGTTTGAGAGATTTACCGACCGTGCCCGTCGAGTTGTCGTGCTCGCCCAAGAAGAGGCGCGCATGCTCAACCACAACTACATCGGCACCGAGCACCTGTTGCTCGGTCTAATCCACGAAGGCGACGGTGTCGCCGCAAAGGCGCTTGAGTCGCTGAATATTTCGCTGGGTGCCGTTCGTGAGCAGGTTCAGGAGATTATCGGCAAGGGCCAGCAGGCGCCTTCCGGTCATATCCCGTTCACTCCTCGCGCCAAGAAGGTTTTGGAGCTCTCGTTGCGCGAAGCGCTGCAGCTGGGGCATAACTACATTGGTACCGAGCACATCCTGCTCGGCCTGATCCGCGAGGGCGAGGGCGTCGCAGCCCAGGTCCTGGTGAAATTGGGTGCTGACCTCGGTCGCGTGCGCCAGCAGGTCATCCAGCTGCTCTCGGGCTACCAGGGCGGCAAGGAAACTGCCTCCGCTGGCGTCAGCTCGGGCGGACAGCAGGAAGGCACCCCGGCAGGCTCGGCGGTGCTCGACCAGTTCGGCCGCAACCTCACCGCAGCTGCCCGCGAGGGCAAGCTCGATCCAGTGATTGGCCGCGAGCACGAGATGGAACGCGTCATGCAGGTCCTCTCGCGCCGTACCAAGAACAACCCGGTGCTGATCGGCGAGCCTGGTGTCGGCAAGACCGCAGTCGTCGAGGGCCTGGCCCAGTCGATCGTGCGCGGCGATGTGCCCGAGACCATCAAGGACAAGCAGCTGTACACCCTGGACCTCGGTTCCCTGGTGGCCGGCTCCCGCTACCGCGGCGCCTTCGAGGAACGCCTGAAGAAGGTCCTCAAGGAAATCCGCACCCGTGGCGATATCATCCTGTTCATCGACGAGATCCACACCCTCGTTGGTGCTGGTGCCGCCGAGGGCGCCATCGATGCCGCGTCGATCCTCAAGCCGATGCTGGCTCGTGGCGAACTGCAGACCATCGGTGCCACCACCTTGGATGAGTACCGCAAGAATATCGAGAAGGATGCAGCGCTTGAGCGCCGCTTCCAGCCGATCCAGGTCAAGGAGCCTTCGGTAGAGCTGACCACGCAGATCCTGCGTGGCCTGCGCGACCGCTACGAGGCGCACCACCGCGTGACCATCACCGATGGTGCACTGCAGGCCGCTGCCACGCTGGCGCACCGCTACATCTCCGATCGCTTCCTGCCGGACAAGGCCGTGGACCTGATCGACGAGGCGGGCGCACGCCTGCGCATCCAGCGCATGACCGCTCCTCCGGCCTTGAAGGAAATGGACGAGGAAATCGCCACCGTGCGCCTGGAGAAGGAAGCTGCGATTGACGCGCAGGACTTCGAAGGGGCTGCCTCGCTGCGCGATAAGGAATCCAAGCTGATTGAGGCCCGCAACGAGAAGGAGAAGTCCTGGCGCAATGGCGACATGGACGAAGTCTCCGAGGTGACTGAGGACCTTATTGCCGAGGTACTTGCCAACTCCACCGGCATCCCGGTTGTGAAGCTGACCGAGGAAGAGTCCACGCGCCTGCTGAACATGGAAGACGAGCTGCACAAGCGCGTCATCGGCCAGGACTCGGCGATCAAGGCCATCTCCCAGGCGATCCGCCGTACCCGTGCAGGCCTGAAGGATCCGAACCGCCCAGGTGGTTCGTTCATCTTCGCCGGCCCAACCGGTGTAGGCAAGACCGAGCTGGCCAAGGCGCTGGCAGAGTTCCTCTTCGGTGAAGAAGACGCGCTGATCACCCTGGACATGTCCGAATACTCGGAGAAGCACACCGTTTCCCGGCTCTTCGGTGCTCCTCCGGGCTACGTCGGCTACGAAGAGGGCGGGCAGCTGACCGAGAAGGTCCGCCGCCGTCCGTTCTCCGTAGTGCTCTTCGACGAGGTCGAGAAGGCGCATGCCGACTTGTTCAACTCATTGCTGCAGATCCTGGAAGACGGCCGCTTGACCGACTCCCAGGGCCGTGTGGTGGACTTCAAGAACACCATCATCATCATGACCACCAACCTCGGTACCCGCGACATCTCCAAGGGTGTGATGACCGGCTTCCAGTCGGCCGCGGATACCAAGACCGGTTACGAGCGCATGCAGGCCAAGGTCCAGGAAGAACTGCGTCAGCATTTCCGCCCTGAATTCCTGAACCGTGTTGATGACACCGTGGTCTTCCCGCAGCTGAACCAGGACGAGATCGAAGAAATCGTCGACCTGTTCATCGCACGCCTGGCCAAGCGCCTGGAAGAACGCGAGATCACCATCGAGCTGACCCAGGCTGCCCGCAGCCTGCTGGCCCAGCGCGGTTACGATCCAGCAATGGGTGCCCGCCCGCTGCGCCGCACCATCCAGCGCGATATCGAGGACCAGCTCTCCGAGCGCATCCTCTTCAGCCAGATCGTTGCGGGCCAGAAGGTCACCGTCGACGTCGAGGGCGAAGGCGAGAGCCGCAAGTTCGTCTTCCACGCTGAAGGCGGCACCGGCCAGCTGGAAGGCGAGCCGGCACCGGCAGCACTGGAAAGCTAGGCCGCAGAGGCATAACCCATAGCCGTGGAACTGACAACGTTCAGTTCCACGGCTATTGGCTTTAATCCGGCCATGTCGTAGGCTCAACACATGAAGAAGCGAAGCAAAGGGCAACAGCTGATTGCCGCTTCCTGCCTCGCAGTCATGGCCTATTCAGCCCTGTACCTTCTCCTCCGTCCCCAGCTTCCTGGACAATTGGTGCGCCATGCCGGCACCGACGGAGCCGGATACGGCCCAACGTGGCTGGTGGTGCTGGTGATTGGTGCCGCGGGCACGCTCAGTATTGCCATCGGCATCATTGCCTACCGCGAGTTCACCTCATTGGGGCACTGGAACCCGGGACCGAAATCGATTGTGGTCTGCTTCCTGGCCGCTGGCTTCGGAATCCTCGGACTGGGCGCTGCCATGCTTCTCGCTGCCATGGGAGAAGACGCCGCGCAGCAAGGCACCCTGCCTATTGGCATGGGACTGCTTGGGCTGATCGGGGTCTTCGCGCTTTCCGCCTCGCTGCTGGCAAAGGCATTGCCCCAGGCGGAGCAAGAAAGCCTCGACGCCTGAAGAGCAATCGATTCCCTCCGGGCGTGCTGGGCTTAGCGGGCCACCGCCTTGGCTACCAACTCGGCAAGCATTTCTTCGAGCTGCCCATCAAGCGCGGTAATGGCGAACGAGGTGGGCCATAGGGTGCCCTCATCCAGCTGCGCAACATCGTTGAAGCCGAAAGTCAGGTAGCGGGTACCGAACTTCTTGGCATCCTGCATGAAGCACAAGATCTTGCCGTCCAAAGCGTAAGCGGGCATGCCATACCAGGTTTTCGGCTCCAATTCCGGAGCCGTCTCGGTGATGATCCGGTGCAGCTTCTGCGCAAGCACCTTGTCGTTGCCCTCGAAGGAAGCAATCTTCTCTTCCACTTCCTTGCGGGCCTGTTCCGCCTTCTCGGCTTTGGTCATGCGCTTCTTCGAAGTGCGCACCTCAGCGGCCCGCTCTTTCATCGCGGCCTTCTCGGCGGCTGAAAAGCCTTCTTGTTCTGAACTGCTCATGCTTCTTCTCCCTGAACTGCTTGGTTGATACGGACCATATTTCCCGAAGGATCGCGGAAGGCGCAATCGCGCGGACCCCACGGTTGGTCCATTGGCTCCTGCAGGACTTCAGCGCCCGACGCGCTCAAAGTTTCAAAGACCTTGTCCAGATCATTGGTGGACAGCACCAGCGGGCCGATCGCGCCCTTGGCTACCAGCTCGGCCAAGGCCTGCGCATCGGCAGCTGACCGGCCAGCGCCCGGAGCCGAAAGCACCAGGCTGGTGCCGGCGCCGTCGGAGCCGCCAAGGGACACCCAGCGGAAGCCGCCGTTGGCGACATCGGAGAGGACCGTGAAGCCCAGCGCATCGCGGTAGAACGCGAGCGCCTCATCCACATCGAGCACGGTCAAAGGGACATGATTGATTGAAATGCTTGCCATGGCTCCAGCCTAGGGAGCGCCGACCAGATAGCGCTTCTTCAAAACTGCTCAGAATCTCTCGGGACGCAAAAGGATCTTGGCGATGCAGGCAGGGATCTGCTCGGTGGCTGAATGGTCCCGTTCCCGGTATGACGAGGGAGTTTCGCCGACCACTTCGGTGAAGCGCGTGCTGAAGGAACCCAGAGAGGTCCATCCCACTTGCATGCAAGCATCTGTTACCGAGACCGATGCGCGCAGCAGATGCATGGCGCGCTCGATACGGCGGGTGAGCAAATAGGCATGCGGGGTCTCGCCATAGGCCCGCTTGAACTCCCTGGAAAAATGAGCAGGAGACATGGAAGCACGCTGGGCCAACGCAGGCACATCCAATGGTTCCGCATAGTGCCGGTCCATCAGGTCCCTGGCCCGGCGCAGGTGCGCCAGGGTTTTCAGCGCTTCGGCATCCACCGGCTAGCCCCGGTTCCTGGCTCGCAGGACAAGGAATGCACCCAGCACCGTTGAGCACAGGTAGATCCCGGTGACGGTGATCCAGCCCGCGGTGAAGCCACCGGCCGAGCCGACCAGCAGGCCCATGGCCAAGGGCCCCACGGTGAAACCGCCAAACTGGCCCGCCGAGACGATTCCGCTGGCACTTCCCAGGCGGCTTGCGGGGATCACCCGCAGCAAGCCCGCCATCAGCACTACCGAAACTCCCAGGGCCGAGGCCCCGTGCAGGCAGACCGCTAGCCAGAGCAAGGCCACCGAGTGCAGCTGCTGGGCCATCAGGAAGCTGGCACCGCCCGCAGTGGCCAGTGACGCCAGCAGCAGCAAGAGCTTAGGCGCTGATACGCCGCGTGACATCATCTGCCCCCATCCGACGCGGGCGGAAACGCCAATGACGCCAGCGACCGCGGCGGTCAGGCCGCCAGCGACCAAGGAGAAGTCCAGCTCGCGGACCGCAAAGAGCGCCAGGTAGACGTTGGTCGCCTGTACGCCGACACCGTTGATGAAACCGAATAGGGCCAGCGCAAAAATGACGAACTTCGTGGAGGGGGTGGCCGCAGCCACCGGCTGGCTCGCGCCCGTTGCCGCCTTCTGCGGGGCAGGCGCGGCGAGCATGGGGGTTGCGCGGATAACCCGTACAGCGATCACCGCGAGGACCGCGGCGAGCACGGCGCCGGCCAGCGATGCTCCGTTCCAGCCAATGAATGCAGCCAGCAGCGGGAACCCCACGCTGCCTACGAGCTGTGAAACCTGCACGCCAGACTGCTTGATGCCGGTCCACGTGATGCGCTGGGCACTAGGGACGCGCTGGGCCAGAATGCGGTTGGTGACCCCGTTGGGGAATGACTGGGCGAAGCCGGCCAAACCGGAAGCCGCCAGGAGCAAGACGTAGCCTGCGGGAATGGCTGCCAAGCCCAGCGCGACCGCCGTCGTGCCGAAGATCAGCAGGACCAGCCTGGTATCCGGTTGCCTGTCGGAGAACTTCCCGAAGACGGCGTTACCCAGTGCGGCGCAGCCGAAGCACACTGTCGCCAACAGGCCGAACTGGGATTCGGTGATTCCCAAATCCCTGATGACCAGGTCGCTGGTGGCGTTCAACCCGTAATTAAGCAGGGGAGCGATGCCGACGGCGGATAGGAGGATGGCAAGCAACCCGAATCCGGGGCGTGCTGTTCTAGCTGGCATCCTCATCCTTGCTCCAGTGCGACTTCAATGTTCAAGTTTATCTTGGCACACCGTGTTGCGGGATGTTCCTTCAATGACATATCCGGCATCTGCTTCGATTCTGCAAACGGTGGGGCATAGGATTTAGAACGTGAACTCTTTTACCGTCCGCTCAGCCAGAACCAGTGATGTCAACGCTATCCGCAATCTTGTGCGCCCGTTGGCCGAGGAACGGATCCTGCTGGATAAGGAAGCGGTCACCTACTACGAGTCCATCCAGGAATTCCTGGTCGCCGAGGACGCGGACGGCAATGTTGTCGGCTGCGGCGGTTTGCACGTCATCTGGGAAGACATCGCCGAAATCCGTACCTTGGCGACCTCGGGCGAGCTGCGTGGCAAGGGCGTAGGCCATGTCCTGCTCTCCGAACTCTTGGAACGTGCCCGGGAAGTCGGGGTTGGCCGCGTCTTCTGCCTGACCTTCGAAGTGGATTTCTTCATACGCCAAGGCTTCAAGGTGATGGCTGACCAGAGCGCCGTGGATCCAGCGGTATACCAGGAGATCCTGCTCTCCCGGGATGAAGGCGTTGCTGAATTCCTGGACCTCGCCCGCGTGAAGCCGAATACCTTGGGCAACACCCGGATGATCATTACGCTGGACTGATACTTCTAGTCCATCCGGTCGTAGCGCGCACGGAATACCAGGTACAGTGCGTAGCAAACCAGGCCCGCACCGATAGCAACCAGGGCAACCGGCCCAAACGGCTGATCCTGGATGGCCTTCAGCGCGCCATCGATGCCGCTGGCCTCTTCCGGGTCGCGCTGTACCGTGGCCACGATGAAGAGCAGGCCCACGGCACCGAGGACTACGCCTTTGGCAGGATAGCCCAGCATGCCCGAGTACTTGATCGCGCGCGATACCTCGGTATTTCCGGAACCCGAGAGATCCTTCAAGAACTTCCGGGTGGCACCCTTGTAGATGTAGTAGCCGGCCATGGCCAGCAGCCCCAGGCCCAAGGCGATCAGCAACCCCCGGCCAAGTCCGGTCTTCATCATTTCTCCGCTGAAGCTGGTGGCAGTCTTTCCCGAATCACTGGGAATTCCCACCGCAAACCGCCCAAAGGTGAAGCCGACAGCCAAGAAGGACACCGAGATGGCCGCGGACTTGAGCCTGCCCTTCAGCTCGTTTTCGGGCAAGAAGGCCTGCGCCAAGGACCATAGGCCCAGCAATAGTGCGCCGATTGCGCAGATCCACAGCAAGACCATGCCGAAAGGCTGCTCTGCCAAGGCGCCCATGGCTCCGCCCTGATCGGCTTCCGCCTTGCCGCCGGCAGCGACGAAAGCTGCGAGGATTCCCACGGTTGCGTGAAGTACGCCGTTGGCGACGTATCCCAGGCGTGCGGCGCGTTCGAACCATGGGTGCTTGGCTACGTGGCGAACAGCAGCGGCCGGATCAACTGAAGCGTTCATGGGCTAAGCATAGGTAGGCATCAGGGCATAAAGCTAGCCGCTTCTGGCTCGTTCCGGGCCGATGCTACGAAGGCAGGCGGATTCCATCTTCTTCGGCGATCGCCAGGCCATCTTTGAGCAGCCCGGCCAGTGCCCGTTCACGCTGCTCCAATGGTGATTGCAATTGGTCAAGCGCCACATACCTTGCATGCGATTCATGGGACAGCTCGGCCAGGAAGGACTGCTCTGGCACCGCCTGCTCATGCTCGCGCAGGATCGCCATGATGGCGCCGCGGACCTGCCGGTCCGTACCCTTCCAAGCTTGTCCCTTCGGGATGTAGTGCGGGGCCGGCTGCCCCTGGGCAATCCATGCGCACTGCTGGAAGACCGGGCATTGCTCGCACTTCGGGCTGCGAGCGGTGCACACCAGGGCACCGAGTTCCATTACCGAAATATTCCACAGATTCGCTGCCTGATGATCCTCGGGCTGGACTTCTGCAGCCCGGGCGAATTCACTGGCACGCGGGCTTGGCTCGGGCAATGCCATGCCGCCAAAGAGCCGTGCATGCACGCGGCGAATATTCGTGTCCACGACAACGGTGCGCTCGCCGAAAGCAAAGCAGGCAATGGCGGCCGCGGTGTAGGAGCCGATGCCCGGCAAGGCCAGGAGCTCGGCTTCGGTGCGCGGGACTTCGCCGTTGTACTCGGTGGTGATCTCCACGGCGGCGGCATGCAAGCGCTGCGCGCGCCGCGGATAGCCCAGCCGTCCCCACGCTTTCAGTGCTTCGGACAGCGGTTCCGCAGCCAGATCCTGCGGCCGTGGCCAGCGGCGCATCCATTCTTCCCAAACCGGCAAGACACGAACTACCGGAGTCTGCTGGAGCATGAACTCGCTGACCATGACTTCCCAGCCGCTCACTCCGGGGCGTCGCCAAGGCAGGTCGCGGGCGTTCTCTAGGTACCAGGTGTTGATGGTGTTGTGGATTTGCTGCACCCCACCACTCTAAGCCAGCGCACCGTCCGCCCGGAATCAGCGGGAATGGATTGCAGAACGTGATTTGCCCTGGATCCTACGCCATTACCGGCTTCGGGCAGGCAAATGAATTAGCCTTAAGCCATGAGCAACGCATCAGGGGGGAAACCATCGGCCAGCGTCTACCGGCGCAGGCGGATCACCGTGGCAGTACTTGCCCTGGTGCTCGTCGGCCTGCTTGTCTGGGGCGTCGTTGCGCTGGCCGGATTGTTCTCCCCTGATGAGAAGAAAACTGCAGGCAATGAGCCAAGCGCCCAGCAAACCCAGTCGGTTCCTTCGCCATCGCCAGAGCCGGAAGACGACGAAGCTGCGGCCAAGAAGTGCAAGAGCGACGAGGTCGAGATTACTGCGACTACCGATGCGAAAAGCTACGCCTCGGACAAGAAGCCGACCTTGCTGCTGGGCATCGAAAATGTTTCCAAGCGCGAATGCGAATTGAACGTCGGAACCACGCAGCAGGAGTTCCTGGTTTCCAGCGGCGCGGACCGCATCTTCTCCACCATCGATTGCCTGGATGGCGCAGAAGATGTGAACCTGGCCTTCAAGCCGGGGCAGAAGGAGAACGCGCGCTTCACCTGGAACCGCGAGCGTTCGGCTCCCGGGTGCAAGTCGGTCAGCGTGCAGCCGCGTCCGGGAACCTACAAGTTCACCGCCGCTATCGGCGACTTCGTTTCGGAGCCGGTCACCTTCACCTTGGAGTGAAAACGCCTAGATGTAGCGATCCAGCAACGAGGATTCGGCCATGCGGGCCAGCCCTTCCCGGATGGAGCGTGCACGCTGCTCGCCGACGCCCTCGATTTCCATGAGCTGGCTGGTGGACGCTGCCATGAGCAGCTGCAAGTTATCGAAGGACGCCACCAGGCGGTCCCCGACCAGCTTGGGCACCGTGCGGATCTGCGAAAGCAGGCGGTAGCCCTTCGGGGTCAGCTGGTCGTCTTGGCCAATGGTGGAGTGCGGGAACAGGATCTTGGTCAGGCCATCAAGCTCAATGAGCTGGGCATCGGAAACTTCATGCAGCGTCTCCAGGGCACGCTCGATATCCAGCTCCTGGCCTTCCGCGTCGGAATAGTCCCGCAGGAGCAACTGGTTATCCGCCTGGATGCCGGAGAGCAATTCCGCATGCTGGGCCGCCAGCAGGCGCCCATCGATGCCCAGCTCCAGCACGTAGCGGGAGATTTCTTCGCTGGTACGGCGCAGCATCTCGGTGCGCTGCAAGACAGCGAGCACTTCCCGCGCGGTGGCGACATCTTCAATTTCCGCAGCTGACAGGGCGCTGGTGACCTGGTCCAGGCGGTGGCGGTACCGTTCCAAGGTAGCAATAGCCTGGTTGCCGCGGGCCAGCAGGCGCTCGGCTGGCTCGAGCACATGGCGCTCGCCGTCGGCATAGAGGGTGATGGTCTGCATGGACTGCGAAACCGAAATCGTCGGGAACCCGGTTTGCGCGGCTACGCGTTCTGCCGTGCGGTGGCGGGTGCCGGACTCCTGGGTTTCAATCTGCGCATCCGGCATCAGCTGCACGCCGGCCTGCTGGATCTGGCGTCCTGTGCCGTCCAGAATGATCGCGCCGTCCATCTTGGCCAGTTCGCGGATGCGTGTAGGCGTGTATTCGGTGTTGATCCTGAAGCCGCCGGAGCTGATCGACTCCACGAGCCTGTCATGGCCCAGCACTATGAGAGCGCCAGTACGGCCGCGCTGGATCCGTTCAAGACCCTGGGCGAGCTCGGTACCCGGGGCAATCTGGGCCAGAACGGCAAGGAATCCGGGGGTTGGGTGCGCTTTCAACTTGCGTCCTTTCGGCGGGCAGCAACAATCAAGTTTATCCTGCGGGCTTCTGTCGCTGGTTAAACGCAATATCCAGCGCCTGCGCGATGTTCTCCACCTGGAATACGCGGATGCCCTCGGGGATATTCTTCAACGGTTCCGGGGTGGCCGGAGCCATCGCGAAAGAGAAGCCCAGACGCTGCGCCTCGGTGATGCGCCGTGAGATTTCCGGTACTTGCCGAACTTCGCCGGCCAAGCCGACTTCGCCGAAGGCCACGAAGTCCTGCGGCAGCGGGAATTCATTCATCGAAGAAGCCAATGCCAGCGCGCAGGCCAGATCCGAGGCGGGTTCGGCAATTTTCACGCCACCCACGGTGGCGATATACGAGTCCATGGACGACAGATCCATATGCGCGCGGGCCTGCAGCACCGCCACAACCATTTGCGCCCGCGCGGCATCCAAGCCACTGGTGGCCCGGCGGGCAGCAGGGGCATTGCTGCGCGAGAGCAAGGTCTGCACCTCGGCAACCAGCGGCCGGCGGCCCTCCATCGTGACGGTGATGCAGGTGCCCGGCACCGGGGTGCGGGTTCGGGTGACGAAAAGCTTGGAAGGATCGGTCAGCGATTCAATGCCGTCTTCATTCAAATCGAAGCAGCCCACCTCGTCGGTGGCTCCGTAGCGGTTCTTCAGCGCGCGCAGGATGCGCAACCGCGAATGCTTCTCGCCATCGAACTGGCAGACCACGTCCACCAGGTGCTCGAGCAGCCGTGGGCCGGCGACCGAACCTTCCTTGGTCACGTGGCCGACCATGATGGTGGACATGGCTCGGGTCTTGGCCGCGTTGATGATCGAGGCAGCGACTTCGCGCACCTGGGAAACGCCGCCGGCAGCGCCGTCCACCTCTGCCGAGGAGAAGGTCTGCACCGAGTCCAGGATCAGCAGCTGCGGATCGATCTCCTGGATCTGGCCCAAGGCCAGAGCCAGGTCGGTTTCGGCGGCCAGGAACAGCGTATCGGCGATGGCGTTGATGCGTTCGGCGCGGGACTTTACCTGCGCGGCGGACTCTTCACCGGTTAGATAGAGCACGCGCAAGCCGGTTTGCGCGGCTTTCGCGGCAACGTCCAAGAGCAGCGTGGACTTGCCCACGCCAGGTTCGCCGGCCAGCAGGATCGCGGCTGCCGGAACCAGGCCGCCACCGAGCACGCGGTCAAGTTCGGAGACGCCACTGGGGCGGAAGGCCGCTTCGGAGCCGTCAATCTGCGCGATCGGCTTGGCTGGGTGGGCCACCTTGGCCGCGGCTACGGTACGGGCGGAGACGACACCCACTTCTTCGACAGTGCCCCAGGCCTGGCATTCGCCGCAGCGGCCCACCCACTTAATCGTGGTCCACCCGCATTCAGAGCATTTGAACGATGCGGAAGACTTGCTGCGAGTGGAGGTTTTGGCCATGGCTCAATGCTATCGAGCTATGCGGACATTTTCGTTCAGGACAGCTTGGGCAGCACTTCGATGGCTTCTTCGTGTTCGCGGCCTGCCGCTTCGAGCAGATCCACCACCATCGGGCGCAGCAGCAAGACCAGGCCTTCGCCCTGGAGCCCCTCAACTCCCAGGGCGCGCGGATCCAGTTGGGCGGCGACGCCTTCGAGCTGCAGCTGGGCGGCCTTCTCGTATTTGCGTTGGCCAGCCACCGTGGTTTCGCGCACCGAGTGCGCCAAGGTGTTGACCGCCTCGGATAGCTCGCGCATCAGGGGAGCCAAGGTTTGCGCGCCTTCCGGGGTCAGTGCGCTGTTGCTGAGCACGGAAGCAAGGCGCCGGGCGAAGACCCGCGAGTTGCGGGCGGCCCAGTCGTAGTGGTTGAAACGCTTGGATAGCCGGTTCAGTTCATGGCGGTGGCGACGCCCGGTGGGGGAAATCGTTGCGATTTCCTTCGAAGCGCGGAAGGCGGCTGGCAGCATATCCAGGTACTTCTGGGTTCCGCGAGCCTTGATCAGTGCGTGGAAGGCTGCGCGCCGGTCATCGTCGCGGATGGCCCAGGCGCATTCCAAAAGCGCTTCGGAGAGCTCCTTGAACAGATCCGATAACGCGGACACCGGGCTGCGCCGCGGGTCGGTAGGCCAGAAAATAATCACCAGCAGGGCAAGCAGGGACCCGGTCAGGGCATCGATGGAACGGGCAAATGGCCCATCCGCGCTGATGGGCAGCAGCACTACCAGTGCCGATTGCATGCCCAGCTGGGTGGAGAAGATGGCACCGGAATCCAAATAGCGGGCAATGACCAGACTCAGCGACATCACCAGTGCGGCCTGCCAGATCCCCTGCCCGAACCAGTGCATGAGGGTATCGCCCAGCGCCACCCCCAGGGTGCACCCCAGGGCGACTTCGGCGGTTTTGCGCACGGTGGTGGAGGCGCCGAAGCCCAGGGAAACCAGCGCGCTGGTGGCTGCGAAAATCGGTTGGGAATGTCCCCAGATGCTTTCGGCGATCCAAAAGGCTCCGATTGCGCCAAGCGTCATGCGCAGGATTCTAGGCAGGGAGTTGCGCGAGCGTATCAGCCCAGCGCGATTGCGCTGCGCTATGAATCCGAATAGATGCGCTGGCATGCGCTTCACTTTCCGCCCAGTTGCCATGGCTTCAGTCTTCCACGTGTTCGGCGGCAGGTGGCAGAAGCTGCCGGGATATTGCGCTGGTGAGCAGGATCACTTGGCTTCGGGTACGTTGTTAACCTTATGTTCACCTTTGCCGGGGGAGCTGGTTACTTTCGATCTTTAACGTCGTAGATGAAGCGGGAAGAAGCCGCTGAAGGTTTTACATCGATCTACCAACATGGGGAGTAAATCTCGTGAAGCTCAATCGCTTTGGCAGCGCAGCTGCTGTTCTTTCCGTAGCGGCACTCGCGCTGACCGCTTGCGGCTCGGATAACCCAACCGCCGCAGCAGGTTCTGAAGGTGCCGAGGCGTCGGCAGCATCCGGTGTCACCGGAACCCTGACCGGCATCGGCGCATCCAGCCAGAACTCGGCCATGGAAGCATGGACCACCGGCTTCAAGACCGCTAACCCGGAAGCCAACGTGCAGTACTCGCCAGATGGCTCCGGCGCAGGCCGCGAAGCATTCCTGGCCGGTGGCGCGCAGTTCGCCGGCTCGGATGCATACCTGAAGGAAGACGAAGCCGAAAAGGCCAAGGAAGTTTGCGGCCCCGAAGGCGCATTCAACATCCCGGCCTACGTTTCGCCGATCGCGATCGCTTTCAACCTCGAAGGCGTTGAAGAGATCAACATGGACGCAGCCACCATCGCCAAGGTGTTCAAGAAGGAAATTACCAAGTGGAACGATGAGGCTATCGCCAAGCAGAACGAAGGCGTTGAACTCCCGGACACCGCAATCACCGTGGTGCACCGCAATGATGAGTCCGGTACCACCGAGAACTTCGTCGAGTACCTGAAGGCCGCAGCGGCTGACGTTTGGAGCTACGATGTTTCCGGCGACTGGCCAAGCGACATCCAGTCGGAGAATGCCAAGGGCACCTCTGGCGTGGTTTCGACCACCACCTCCACCAACGGCGCAATCACCTACGCCGACTTCTCCGCAGTGGGCGGCCTGTCCACCGTGAACGTGAAGGTCGGCGAGGAATACACCAAGATTTCTGCTGAAGCAGCTGCCAAGGCACTGGAGACCGCAACCCCAGTCGAAGGCGCAGCCGAGAACGACCTGGCTCTGGACCTGGAGCGCGACACCACCGAAGCGGGCACCTACCCAATCGTCCTGGTTTCGTACCACATCTTCTGCAGCAGCTACAAGGACCAGGCAACAGCCGATCTGGTCAAGGCCTTCGGCAACTACGTCATCTCCGAAGACGGCCAGAAGACCGCGCAGGCTTCGGCAGGCAACGCCCCGATCTCGGCAGCCATTGCCGAGAAGGCAAAGAAGTCGATCGACGGCATCACCGTCGCCGAGTAGTACCCCGCCGGGCAACCGGCACCAGGTGCGGGTGGACGAACTCACCCACCCGCACCAGCAGTACCCCTCCACCCCCGCAGTGAAAACTGCACCACCCCCGTTTCGTAAAGGCTCTAGCCATGACTACCAATGCTTTGACAAGCAAGTCATCGACTTCCGGCCGCGCTGGTGACAAGATCTTCTCCGGTGCCGCCCTGGGCGCCGGTGTCCTGATCCTGATCACGCTCTTCGCGGTCGCGGTCTTCTTGCTGATCCAAGCCCTGCCGACGTTCTTCGCCGATCCGGCGGAGATTTCCGGCGGCGCAGGATTCTTCGCTTACATCTGGCCGATTGTTATCGGCACCGTGATCGCAGCGGCTATCGCGCTGCTGATCGCCACCCCGATCGGCATCGGCGTGGCGCTGTTCATCTCGCACTTCGCTCCACGCAAGGTCGCAGGCCCGCTGGGCTACCTGATCGATCTGCTGGCCGCGATCCCCTCGGTGATCTACGGCGCGTGGGGCTACATGGTGCTCGCTCCGGCTCTGGTTCCAGGCTACGAATGGCTGGCCAAGAATCTGGGCTTCATCCCCATCTTCGAAGGCCCGGCCAGCCAGACCGGCAAGACCATGCTCACCGCCGGCATCGTGCTGGCCGTGATGGTGCTGCCGATCATCACCTCGCTGAGCCGCGAGATCTTCTTGCAGACTCCCAAGCTGCACGAGGAAGCCGCGCTGGCACTGGGCGCAACCCGCTGGGAAATGATCACCACCGCGGTGATCCCCTTCGCCCGTCCGGGCATCATTTCCGCCGTCATGCTGGGTCTGGGCCGCGCCTTGGGCGAGACCATGGCCGTCGCGCTGGTGCTCTCCACCGGCAACCTGATCCCATCGCTGATCAAGACCGGCAACCAGACTATCGCCGCGGAAATCGCCTTGAACTTCCCTGAGGCCTTCGGCCTGCGCCTGGCAGAGCTGATCGCCGCCGGCCTGGTCCTGTTCCTGATCACCCTGGTCGTGAACATGATCGCTCGTGGAATCATCGCCCGCCACAAGGAATTCTCGGGAGCTAACTGATGAGCACCATGACTACTAACCAGAGCAACAGGCCCGGGGCCCCGACTCCACCGGTGCGCAAGCGCAACTCCCTGGCCAAGGGCAAGCTGCCGAAGTGGGCCATCTGGGCGATCGCCGCAGGCGCCATCATTGTCGGCGCGGCAGCGTCCACGCTGACCGGCTTCAACGTCGCCTCCTTCGCCATCTACTCGGCGCTCATCTTCCTGGTGGCCGCCTCCGTGATCACCACCGCAGCTGAAGGCAAGCGCCGCGGCAAGAACGCGATGTGGACCTACCTGATCTACGCGGCGTTCATCGTCGCCGTGATCCCGCTGGTATCCGTGCTCTATACGGTGCTGGAAAAGGGCATGCCGGGCATGAACAGCCACTTCCTGTTCAGCTCCATGAACGGCGTGACCGGCGCGGTGGACAATGAATCGGTCGCCAATGGCGCCCCGGTAGTCGGCGGCGCGTACCACGCGGTGATGGGCACCTTGCTGATCACCCTGTGGGCCACCTTGATCTCCGTTCCAGTGGGCATGCTGACCGCTGTCTACTTGGTGGAATACGGGCAGGGCAAGGCGCTGTCCAAGGCGATCACCTTCTTCGTCGACGTGATGACCGGCATTCCTTCGATCGTTGCCGGCCTATTCGCAGCGGCCTTCTTCGGCATGATCCTGGGTCCGAACGCCCGCATGGGCATCGTCGCGGCGGTCGCGTTGAGCGTGCTGATGATCCCAACGGTGGTCCGCTCCACCGAGGAAATGCTCAAGATCGTTCCCAACGAACTGCGTGAAGCTTCCTTCGCGCTGGGCGTGCGCCGCTGGCGCACCATCTTGAAGGTCGTCATCCCGACCGCGATCTCCGGCATCGCCTCGGGCGTCACCCTGGCCATCGCCCGCGTGATCGGCGAGACCGCGCCAATCCTGGTCACCGCAGGCATCGCAAGCCAGATCAACATGAACGTCTTCGCAAACTGGATGTCCACGCTGCCGACGTTCATCTACTACCAGATCCTGACTCCGACCAGCCCGACGAACATCGACCCGTCGGTGCAGCGCGCCTGGGCTGCCGCCCTGCTGCTGATCTTCATGGTCATGGCTTTGAACCTCATCGCCCGACTGGTCGCTTCGATCTTCGCCCCAAAGAAGGGCCGTTGAGCTAAGGCTCCGGTCCGGACAAACCCGAACTTTTCAAGGATTACATCATGGCAAAACGCATTGACGTCAACGACCTGAACGTCTACTACTCCAAGTTCCTCGCCGTTGAAGGCGTCTCGATCAACATCGAGCCGAAGTCAGTCACCGCTTTCATCGGCCCCTCGGGCTGCGGCAAGTCCACCTTCCTGCGCACCTTGAACCGCATGCACGAGGTCATCCCGGGCGGCCGCGTCGAGGGCCAGGTCCTGCTGGACGGCGACGACCTGTACGGCGCCGGCGTCGACCCGGTCACCGTGCGCAGCCAGATCGGCATGGTCTTCCAGCGTCCGAACCCGTTCCCGACCATGTCCATCAAGGACAACGTGCTCGCCGGAGTGAAGCTGAACGGCCAGCGGATTTCCAAGTCCGATGCCGATGCCCTGGTCGAGAAGTCGCTGCGCGGCGCCAACCTGTGGAACGAAGTCAAGGATCGCCTGGACAAGCCGGGCTCGGGACTCTCCGGCGGCCAGCAGCAGCGCCTGTGCATCGCCCGCACCATTGCGGTCAAGCCGGACGTGATCCTGATGGATGAGCCTTGCTCGGCATTGGACCCGATCTCCACCCTGGCTATCGAGGACCTGATCAACGAACTGAAGAACGACTACACCGTAGTGATCGTGACCCACAATATGCAGCAGGCTGCACGCGTGAGCGACAAGACCGCGTTCTTCAACATTGCGGGCACCGGCAAGCCGGGCAAGCTCATCGAGTACAACGACACTGCAGCCATCTTCTCCAACCCGGAGCAGAAGGCCACCGAGGATTACGTCTCCGGACGCTTCGGATAAAGATTTCGGATACCGCCGCTCCTTGAGACGGCGGTAGACGGACCGGAAGGGGGGTCTTCCGGGGATCCTGGAGGGGATCACCGCCAGGGGGGGG
>NZ_JBLVOC010000009.1:102234-107077 GCF_053543575.1 Glutamicibacter sp. AGC84 | reverse complement strand
GGCCCCCCGCTGCACTTTAACTATTTATGTAAAGCACACGTGACTGTAAAGCTAGCTTGTCAGTAAAGTGAGGTTTACATCAATACGGATAGGGGACAACGATGGATTCAAAAGCAGTTGGCCAGAGCAAATGGGGCCGTTCGCGCTTCGGTGGCGGGTCGGGCGCCCTGATTGCCGTCAGCCTCAGCGCAGGGGCAGTGCTTTCAGCCGGTGCAGGTGTGCTCTTCGCCCGGCTGAACGCCCCGGAGCATTTCGTCTTGGCAGCGTTGCTCATGGCCGCTGGCTTGCTGCCGGTGCTTTCTACAGCTTGCTGGGCGTTGCTGCTGGATCGCGACACCCTGCGCGGTGCCACAAGGAACCCCGAGATATCGGTGGAGAGCCAGTGGTATGACAGAGCTGCCATCGGAGTGTTCCAGGATTTGCTGTTAGTTTGCGGCCTCGGTGGCGCAGTGTTTTCCTTCATTCAGATCCAAGCATCACTTGGCCTCGTTCTGGCTGGTGTCGTGCTGCTGGCGTTGCTTGACTTCGGAATCCGCTATTTCATCATTAAGCGGGCAGAAAGCTAGTGGAGAACAATCTCAGTGCATACCGCAGGGAACGCGGGTTCTCCCAGCAAGCATTGGCCGACCTGCTGGGCGTCTCGCGGCAGACCGTCATCTCGCTCGAAAAAGGCCGCTACGACCCGTCCCTGCCGCTGGCATTCAAGCTCTCAGCGGTCTTCGGCTGCAAAATCGAAGACCTCTTCATTCCGGGCGAAGACTAGGCGTTGCCCAGCAGCGGGTGCACCGCCAGCGTGAGAATCGCGCCGCAGGCAACGCAGGCAATCGGGGTCAGCACCCAGTGCAGCAGCACCTTGGTGACATTGCGCCACACCACCGATTCGAAAGACTGGTTATTGCCGGCACCGACGATGCCGCTGGTTACCGCCTGCGTGGTGGACAGCGGCAGGTGCAAGACGAGCGAGCCGAGGAACAGCATTGCCGCGGCTACGCCCTGGGCGATCATGCCGCGCAGCGGATCGAAGTTCACCAGCCGGCGGCCGAGCGTATAGGTGATGCGCCATCCGCCCAGGAGCACGCCAAGACCCAGTGCCGAGGCCGCGGCCAGCTGGATAGCCCACGTCACGGGCCCCGGGTCCATTGCATGACCGGTGATCAGCACCAGTGCGATCATCGCGCCGGTGCGCTGGCCATCTTGCAGTCCCAGTCCCAGAGCCACGGCGCAGGCGGTGATGGCCTGGCCTGCGCGCGAGCCGTTGTTGACCGAACGCGAGGAGTTGTGGCGCATCAGCCAGGTCGCCGGAATCACCAGCGCATAGGACAACAGGTAGGCGATGACCGGGGTGATCAGCATGGGCAGCAGCACCGAGCCGAGCAGCAGACCCCAGGCCCCGGACATCGACAGGTCGCCCATGAAAGCCGAGGCGCCGCTGGCGCCCACCAAGCCGGAGAACAGCGCATGGGTGGAACTGACCGGCAGGCCGCGCCACCAGCAATACAGGCCCCACGCGCCGGCGGTCAGCAGGCCGCAGATCAGCAGCTTCAATCCGACGACGCCATCGGGGAGATTGAAGTTCAGCTTGTCCACCAGCGCCACGCTCAGCCCCGAGGTCGCCAAGGTGCCGAGGAAGGCGAATACCGCCGCCACAGAGACCGCAATGGCCGGGCGCAGCGCCCTGGTGCGGACGGAGGCCGCAACGGCCGTAGAGGAATCCCTGAAGCCGTTGAGCACGCCATAGCCCAGGGTCAGGACGATCGCGAATCCGGTGAGGACCGAAAGGATGGTCATTTCCCCTAGGACTCCTTCACCAGCACGCGACCCAGGTGGTCGGCGAACTGGCGCAGGGTGTTGGCGGTAAGCATCAGGTGGTCGGCCACGCGCTGGTGGCGGTGGATGGTCCCTGGCTTGGCGAACTTCGCGATCTCATTGACCCACACCAGGTGGGTTCGGGCCGCGCGCTTGGAGAACTGCAGCATCTGCAGCCAGTTGTCTTCCAGGTCATCGAGGTTATGCAGGCGCTGGACCGAATCGGAGGCCAGCTCGGCCAGCTGCGAAATGAGTTCAAGCTGCTCCGAGGAACGCTCGGAAAGCGGGGTGGAGCCAACGGTCATGATCAGTTCGCCGGTACCGCGCAGCTGTTCCATGGTTTCGTGCAGCAAGCGCGAGAGCGTGTACATGTCTTCGCGGGGAAGCGGGCTGATATAGCTGGTTCGCAGGTGGGTGAGCACCGCGTGCACCAGATCGGAGGCCTCGGCTTCCGCGGAGGCCAGATCCCGCAGCTGGTCCGCACGGGTATCGGGTGAGCCGATCATCTCGGCGACATTGGCAACGGAGGTGCGAATGGTCGTCGTCAACCCGCACAGCAACTCGATGCCGCGCGAGGCGGAGGGAAAGATCTGGAACTTCACTTTACGGCGCACCATTCGATTCGACGGCTATTGGTACCAACGCAGAACAGTTTACGACGTGGAAGTTAACACCGGGTATTTGAAGGTGCCGGACCGGGAACGCCTCTCGGCGGAAGGCCGCTCGAAGCGGCAGAATTTTGGAGCCCGGGGTTACCAGCGGCCCGGCACCGTTACCTAGTGTTCTCGCCCTACCGGTGTGCTGTCAACCGCAGGGCTGCGCTCGTGCGTTTTCTCACGCTAGCGGCGCACGCTCTTCTCCGCTCCGCTCAGGCAGAGCAGCGCGCAGCAGAACCAGATCGCTCCCGCCGGCCCCAAACCCGCGGCGACCGTACTCGAGATGATCGGCAAAGCTACTTGTCCGACCCGATTTCCCATGAGCCGCACGGCCAATGCGGCACCGCGGTCCACCGCCGGCACCGAGGTGGAAATCATGGTCATGGTCATCGGCTGGCCCAGGCCCAGGAAGAAGCCGCCGACCAGCAACGCGGCCCCGGAGGCCCACAGCGAATCGATGAAGATCGGGGCCAGCGCGATGGCTATGCCCGAAATGTACAAACTGGTGACCAGCAGGTGGTTGCGTTCGAAGTGGGCCGAGAGCTTGGGGATGAACAGCCGCGAAACTACCGAAGCGAAACCTCGAATGGCCAAAAGCACACCAACATCTTCGGGTGTGACGCCATGTTTCTCCGCCACCAGCGGCAAGAAGGCCGTGAGGATGTCCAGCATGGCCAGCAAGGTCATCGAGGCGAACATGTGCGAAGCCATGCCCTTGATGCGCAAGACCGAGGGAATGGAGGCTTCGGACTTCGCCGGGCGGGTTTGCGGCGCCGTCTTGGAAATCCTCGGCTGCCAGCTCGGAAGCAAGAAGGGGACAGCTAGCAGCGAGCACCCGGCCGCAATCCACAGCGACAGGCTGATGCCGGCGATGCGCTCAGGGGAGACGGCATCGGTACCGGAGCCGAGCACCAATCCGCCAATCAGCGGCCCGATGAATTGCCCAGCCGCGTAGGCGGCCGTGAACCAGCCAAAGCCCTTGTCCAGATCGCTGTCGGGGAAGAACCGGGCGATGGAGGATTGCCCGCCAATGGTGAACATCAGATGCCCGAGCCCGAGCACGGCACTGGCCAGCGCCACGGTCAAGGCATTCGGGGAGAAATTGATGCCGATGCCGCCAGCGGCCAGCAAGGCCACGCCGGCGACCATCAGGAACCGGATCCTGCGGATTCGCGAACTGGCCCGGCCCAGCATCATTGCGGTGAACAGCGGAAGGATCGCATAGGCGGCGGTCACCACGCCGACGGTAAACGCGCCGGAGCCAAAGGAGATGAGCTTGTAGGTGGTCACCGGACGAATGAGGTTCAGCGCCGTTTGGGAAAGCAGCGCCGTTGCGATCAGGATCAGCAACCAGCGTACGAGCCCTGAAGAGTTGGTCCTCGATGCGGCGCCCACACCCACCTGCCTAAAATTGAGGGGCAACTTCCTCAACCCATCCTAAGGGCGCGGGATCATGTTTCAGTCCAATGCGTCCTGGCGCCAAAGCCGGGCGCAGGCTTCCAGATCCACGGCGGTGCCCATCAGGGCCTTGGCCTGCTGGGTCAGCTTGGTTCCCCGATCGCTGCTGGAAAAATCCGCGGCATCGGCATGCTCGGTCATGCCCAGCGCCAGTACCCGGCAATAGGCGGCGGTGCGTTCCAAGGCGTGGGCGAAGTCGCCGTCGAAGGCGCCGGAGAGAATCGACCCGGTCATCTTCTTCATCTCCTCGGCGGTCGGCGGCTCGGCCACTCCGGCGACGATGCGTTCGACCTGGGCACGATGGGCTCCAGCCTGGAAGCGTGCAGAATGCACCTCGGGCTTGCTCATCGTTGCCGCGCGAACCGCATACAAGCGCCACAGGGCACCTGGCAGGGAGCGGGCCGGGGCCTCGCTCCACAGCTGCGCGAGCACCTCCAGCCCTTCTTCTTCGGCCACCGCAATCAGCCGGCGTGAAACTTCGGGGTCGTTGTTGGCAATGCCGCGCTGCACGAAAGCCTGGGCGGACAGATGGGCTGCCTCGGATACGCGCGCCGGATCAGCGCCTCCCTCGTAGGGCTCGAAATCTGCCGGGGCGAAGGGGCGTGGTTTGTGATGGCGGAATCCCGCATCCTGGGCAACTTTTGATCCTGCACGTGCACCTCTCATGCGCTCCAGAATACTCGCTGATCCTGAGTTCTGCGCCAACAAGTGATTTAGCTTGCAAACCCCAAGATCCAGCGGAAATTACGGGCTGCCGAATTGCGGAATACGCCGATTAATACTCATGCCGGTCCATCAGGTAGTATGGATTTTGGCCTTGTGCCGTGCGCCTTTAGCTCAGCTGGTAGAGCACTGGACTTTTAATCCATTGGTCGCGGGTTCGATCCCCGCAGGGCGCACAAAATGAAACCGGACCCGGGGTG
>NZ_JBLVOC010000009.1:44005-102214 GCF_053543575.1 Glutamicibacter sp. AGC84 | reverse complement strand
CCCGGGTCCGGTTTTTCGATTTATTGTCCGGCATGGAACCAGCGGACTGCCCTCGTGCTAGACGTAGGGCTGAAGGAACTTGACCATGCGTTCCATCACCAACGCGCGAGCTTCTGGATCATGCGAGCGAAGCGAGCTGTCGGTGAACAGGTGCTGCTTGCCAGGGTAGGTGAAGAGCTGGGCGATATCGCCGCCCTCTGCTTCAACGAAGCGCTGGGCTGCCTCCAGGTCGCCTTCCTTCGCGAAGAACGGGTCCTGGTCCATGCCATGGATCTGCACCGGGACATTTTCCGGCCACGGCCCGAAGCTCCAGTCGGCGTCCAGATCCACGAAGGATTCCAGTAGAACCGCGGCTATCGCGCCGGGACGCTGCTGCGCGCACTGCTGGGCCAGGGCCGCGCCCCAGGAAGTGCCGATGTAGACCAGCTCTTCGGGCAGCTTGCCAAATAGCTTGTCGACGCGTTCCTGGATCTTGTCCGCGGTCAGCTTGCCTGCCATGCGCATCCCGGCATCGAAATCCTTGGGCAGCTTGCCGGCGTACAGATCCAGTGCGTGCACGGTGTGGCCAGCGGCGCGCAATTCTGCGGCCATCTCCTGCACCCCGGGGGTCAGGCCCTGGACGTGATGGAAAAGAACAATCGTAGCCATGGGTGCTCCTAGCGGTTTCTAGCGTTCGTCGACCAGGTTCTCGATGCGCTGCGGCAAGTGCTCAATGGCCATGTCCCAGCCGGGCATCTGGCTATTGATCTCCACGCTGTACCCTTCGACCAGCATGAATTCTGCGCAGGTGAGGATTTCCTGGCCCGAACCCGTTTCATAGATGAAGGCACGTTTGATGTCCTGCCAGAGCAGGGTTGCGGACTGGTCGATCACGAGGCCGCTTTTGACGACTTCGACGGTGCGCTGGGGGTAGGACATACTCAACTTGCTTTCGGGGTCCTTGGCGGTGTGCTTTGAACAAGTCTAAACCGGCAGCGCACCGCCATGGGGTTAGCAAACTGGATTCGGGTAGGACTTCGCCAAGGTTCCCTGCGCATCCAGCTCCAGCAAATAGTCCAGATCCAGCTGCGACAGGAAATGCTGATCGTGGCTGACTACCAGCAACGCGCCCCTATAGGTGCCCAGTGCTTCGCTGAGCTGGCGCACGCTGTCCATATCCAGATTATTGGTGGGCTCATCGAGGATGAGCAGCTGCGCGGCTGGTTCTGCCAGCAGCAACGTCGCCAGATGGACCCGGAAACGCTCGCCGCCGGAAAGCGCCGCCACTGGCCGGTCGGCGCTGGCCCCGCGCAGCAGCAACCGGGCAAGCATATTGCGCACGTCGTTCGCGGTTGCTGCTGGCGCCACCAGCGCCACGTTCTGGATCGCGCTCAGTTGGCCATCCAGGCCGTCCAGGCGCTGGGGCAGGTACCCGACCCGGTCCACGAAGAGCGTTCCGCCCGGTCCGGGGCCGGGAGCTTCGCCGGCGAGCATCTGCTGGAGCAGCCGGGTCTTCCCGGAACCATTGGGGCCGACAAGGCCCACGCGTTCGGCTCCCTGGATGGTGAACTGGTGATCTTCTGCACCCAGCGTCGCGACCTGCTTGCCCGAGGGCAACCGGGGATCGGGCAGCTCGATGTTGATGTGCTCGGCCTGCCGAACCCGCCGATCGGCATCGTCGAGCCTGGCCTGGGCCGAATCGACCTTGCCATCCAGGTTTGAACGCATCTTCCCGGCGTTCGCCTCGGATTTCTGGCGAAGGTGGTTGGCCAGGATCTTCGGCATGCCTCCGGAAAGCTGGGTGGCCCGCCCCTTGCGCTTGGCGCGGGCGAGCTTCGTTTCGGCCTCTGCCCGTTGGCGCTTTTCCACTTTCAAGGAGGCCTGGGCAGTTCTGGCTGCCTGCTCGGCTGCCTGCTGCTCGGTTTCAAGCTGCTCGCGGTATGAGCTGTAGGGCCCTCCGAAAACGCTGAGCTTCCCGTCGTAGAGCTCCACCGTATGCTCCATGAGCTCGAGCAGCTCGATATCGTGGCTCACCACAACCAGCGTGCCCTTCCACGAGCGCACCAGATCGTAGAGCAGCTCACGGGTTGGCTGATCGAGGTTATTCGTCGGCTCGTCGAGCAGGGTGATCGGCGAATCGGCGATGCGCAAGCCGAGCACTGCCAGCAGCATTGCTTCCCCGCCCGATAAGGTGGTGATTTGGCGGCGCAGATCCAGCCCGTCGAAGCCCAGCGGCGCCAGTTCAGCTCGAACCCGGGCTTCGGCATCCCAGTTCGCGCCCACCGCGTCGAAATCCGCTGGGTCGACACTGCCGGACTCGATAGCTTCCAAAGCCGCCAGGACCTGATGCACCCCCAGCAGCTGGGCGACGGTCGTGTCCTGTTCCAGAGCCAGCGTTTGCGGCAGGTAGCTCAGCGGTGCGTTTGTTTCTGCCGTTCCGCTCGTTGGGCGCAGCTGCCCGGCGATCAGCTTCAGCAACGTCGATTTGCCGCTGCCGTTGGCGCCGATCAACCCGGTGAGCCCGGAGGGGAACGTGCCGTCCAGATTGGCCAGGGCGCTTTCTCCCGTGGGCCAGGAAAAGCTGAGGTTGTTCAGGGTAATTGGTGGTGTCAAAGACATGCAGGTCCTCCCGCGAATGCGAAGGGGCTGCCGGCTTGGGGGATCGCAGAATTGGCTCAACCACGCAGGGGAGCCGGAAAGGAAAAGGATACCGAAGCCGGTAGCCGAAATGAACAAGATGCACCGTTGGGAAACGATGCGGGGTCATCGGCTGGCTCAGTAGGTATCCATGCCAACGAGTGTAGCAGGGGGGAATTGGGGTGTTAACCCCTCAGTACAAGAAGATCGGGAGCCATTCCCGGTTGTGCGCGTGGACCAGCGCGAGGAACAGGACGAAGTCGAAGATCAGGTGCACGCTAACTACATAGGACAAGGACTTGGTCAGCTTGAAGGTATACCCCTGCAGCAGGGCGAAGGGAAAGGTCAGCAACGGCCCCCAGGATTGGTAGCCGATCTCCCACAGGAAGGAGGAGAAGATCACCGCTTGCAGGAGGTTGGCCTGCCAGTCCGGGAAATGCTGGCGCAGCAATGCGAATGCCGTGCAGATGAAGAACAGCTCGTCCCAGATGCCCACCGAATTAACTCCGAGGAAGAGCCGCCAGAAGATGACTGGGTCCGAGGCATCCGGCCAGTTCTGGTAGGCGCCGGTGCTGATCAGGTACACCGGGAGGATGAAGAATCCCAGCGCCACCACCCCCAGCAAGTACAGCTTCGCTGCCAGCGGCCACTTGCGGCCGGTGTTCACCGGGAACTTGATGATCTGCTCGCGCAAGGCGAAGCGCGAGATCAGCCAGGGAAGCAGGACTGCCGCGGCCAGCGCGCCACCCATTAATGCCATATGCCCCAGGCTCAGGTCGGCATTCAATGGAACCAGGCTGATGACCACCAAACCGGTTGCGATGAGTCCCAGATGCCGTGCAAGCCTGCGGTCGATGAACCCCGCGCACAGCAGGCTCAGTGCCAGCAGGCCGTAGCCCAACAGGTCGTTTTCGGCGCCGAAGAGGAACACTGCGGAACCCGAGAGCAAGGAAGCCGGCAGCAGCTTCCAGCTCATCGCGGGGCGGTGCGATTCGGTTGGTATCTGGCTCACGGACACAAGCATGCCAGCTGGGCCGGCAGAAAGACACAGCCCGCCGCCGCGGAACCAGTGCTTTAAAGCTTCTGGCCCGCATCCGTCATTTCGGCTGCGGGCCAGAAGGAAAATTCTGGAGAAGTGCTACTTCCAGGCGCGGTGCACCGCGACGATGCCACCGGTCAGGTTGCGGTATTCCACGTTCTTCCAGCCAACGTTGACGAACTTGGCGCCCAGCTCGTCCTGGTCTGGCCAAGCTGCAATGGATTCAGCCAAGTAGGCGTAAGCGGTCGGGTTAGGGGAAACCAGGTAGCCCAGCGCAGGAATGGCGCGTGGCAGGAACTGCTTGTAGGCCGTCTTGATCGGGGCGACGGTCGGAGTGGAGAACTCGGCGACGACGATCCGTCCGCCGGGCTTGGCCACGCGGCGCATTTCGGACAGGGCCTTCTCGGTATCCGCGATATTGCGCAGACCGTAGGAGATGGTCACTGCATCGAAGGTGTTGTCCTCGAACGGCAGGTCGGTTCCGTCTCCGTAGACGAAGTTCAGCTGCGGGTAGCGCTTGCGGCCCTCATCGAGCATGCCGTGGGACATGTCGCAGGCGGTGACGTCAGCGCCGGCTTCCGCGAGCGGGACCGAGGAGGTGCCGGTGCCTGCGGCGAGGTCGAGAATGCGCTCGCCGGGCTTTGGCGCGATCGCTTCGGTGGTGATCTTGCGCCAGTAGTTCACGATGCCGCCGGTCATCAAGGTATTGAGCAAGTCGTAGCGAGGTGCCAGCTTGTCAAACATTTCCTGAACCTGATCGGCCTTCTTGTCCAGGCCTGCGCGCGCATTCTGAGAACTCATGGGTCTAAGTCTTCCATATTTGCGCGCGCCAAGGCGCCGGATGTGGGGCGAATCGCCCTTTAGAGAATCGATTCGAGCCGGGCGTAGCTGGCCTCCATCCCGTCGGTCATTCCGGTGGCGAGCACCATGTCGCGGGTTTGCGCATCTGGGTAGGTGATCAGGATCGTCAGCAGGGTACCGCCCTGGTTGGGTGTCAGCGTTAATTCATTCACCGTGGCCGGGTAATCGGTGCCGATCATTTGCTCCGTGGTCCGTTCATAGGACTGGGGCAGCGTTTCAAGCACGGTTCCAGTGAAACCGAAACCGGAGCCGTCATCGGCAGATAGCGGTTCCCACCAGTACCGGTAGGTCTCGCCGGCCTCTTGCGCCGTCACGCATTCAGCCAACTGCCATCCGTCGGGGCCGAGCATCCAACGTTTCATGAGCCGCTGGTGATGGTGGGCCTGCCAGACTTGCTCCACTGACCCGCGCACCAAGCGGGTAATGCGCACCTGGGTGTCCGATAGGATCTGTGCATCGGTGATGAAATTTTCGGCATAATTGCGCAGGTCGATGAGGACTTGCTCGATCTGGCTCATGGCCGAACGGGTGCCATCGATCATGCCCATGGAGACGACTTGTTCCAGCTCCTCAACGGAATCGAAAACTGCTGTAATCGTCAGTTTTGATCCTTCAGGCGTCGGGTCGAAGGAGAAAACCATGCGGTTGAGGGGCAGGTCGGGGTTCGGAGTGCCGTCGGCGTGCGCAAAGCCGTCGCTGACCTCAAAGAATTTGTGCTCGACGACTTCATTCCAGATCCAGTAACCGTGGAATTCTTCGCCTTCGGGAGAAGTCATGTGGTAGTTCGAGCGGCCACCAGGGGTGGCATCGTGCCGGGTGAAAGTTGCCGGGTATTCCACCGGCCCCCAGAATTTTTCAAGTTGCCGGGCGTCCAGATAGGCATCCCACAGGCGGGAAACCTTGACCGGAAATTCTGCGTGGACAGTCAGTGAGAGTGCTTCGGAATCTTTGACAACGGATGTGACAGGCATGGGAATGCTCCTTATTTGTCCCCATCGGCGAGGAAATCATCGAGCCGGCTGATGCGTTGGCGCCAGATATCCTCGAGGGAAGTAAGTAGTTCTTGCGCGTGCCGGATGGTATCCGGCTGCCCGCGAACTATGCGTTCGCGACCACGTGCGATTTTTGTGACCAGACCAGCGGATTCCAATGCCGCGACGTGCTTCTGAACTGCCGCAAAAGACATGTCATAGCTTGCAGCAATTTCCGAAACGCTCACCTCGGCGTTTAGCGTCCGCCGCACGATGTCTCGTCGTGTGGCATCTGCCAAGGCGCGGAAGACCTTGTTTGCCTGTTCTTCGCTCAACTCATATACAACCATTTGGTTGTATGTTACGCCCGGAATGGGCTGGAAGTAAAGAGGTGGATCAAAACTTTTGGAGGTAGTGTACTTATCCCCTATACAATCGACATTGTATAGGTGATATGTCACCTGCGAATTTTAGCCTTGGGATTGCGCGCCGCGGGGCCGCCCCCATGCCACTCGCGAGCAGCCGTTCCCATGTCGGGAACAGGGTGCTGATGCGCATCGTGCGCGGATTTCCGATTTGCCGAACCCGAGGCGGTGGCCGATGCGATCGCATCCCTTGCCTCGGCGAGGCGTCGGGCATGAGCGGAGCGAATTCCCCAGTGCGCCCTGAGGCGACTGCTTGCGCAAAGCCTGGACGGGGCAAGCATCATCCATGGCTCCGGTGATCATGATTCAGCGCTTCTGCAGCGTCGCGCCCAGGATTGCTTGGGCGCGCGTGGCAAGTGGATGCGCTGCCCGGGGCGTTCGAGAGGCCGGATTGTAAAAATATATAGACTGGTCTATTTTTAATTGTATGACTTCCAAAGGAGACCTCACCAAGGCACGGCTCGCAGAGTCCATGCTTGAACTCATCCAGACCAGCGGATACAGCGGCACCGGCCTCAATGCAGTGATCGAGCACGCTGCAGCACCAAAGGGGTCGGTCTATTTCCACTTCCCCGATGGGAAAGAGGGGCTGGGCGTGGCCGCAGTAGAACTGGCCGCCAAGCAATTCGAGACCATGATTATCCAGGTCGCCCAGAGCGCAGGAGGTGCTGCCGAAGCCGCCAAGCTTGCTATCCAAGCGTTGGCCGCCATCATCAGCGATAGCGGCTTCCGCTTAGGCTGCCCCGTGTCAGTGGTGACCTTGGAAATGGGAGACTCAAGTGAACGCCTGCGGCAAGCCTGCGCCACCGCATTCGAGTCATGGATCACTCCGACCACTGCCCTGCTCGAAGCCGATGGCGTGGGCAATGCCCAAGCGAAGTCCCTGGCAACTGTTATCGTCTCGACCATCGAAGGGGCCGCCATCGTTTCCCGGGCGATGAAAAGCACCCGGCCGCTTCTCGCCGCCGCCGACGCGGTAGCCGACCTCATTGGCCTGCGCCAACAGGGCGAAGGGGACCAGAATTGATGCACGGAGCCAACCTTCGCCATGCGCTGGTTTTCGGGGCATCGGGACTAATCGGCAGGCATCTGATCCTTGCCCTCCTCGACGCCCGAACGCAGGTAACAGCAGCTGTCCGGAATGCTGAATCCGCAGCGAAGGTCAAGAATTGGCTGAGCCAGCACGGACTGGAACAAGAGATCAATACCGCGATCGTCGACTTCGACGCCCCTGAAATCCTGGCTGGCGGACCTGCGGCCTTCACCAGCGTCACCGAAATTCACAATTGCGCCGGAACCTACCGATTCGGCATGAGTGCGCAGGAAGCCCGCAGCGCTAATGTTGGCATTGTCGAGAAGCTGGTGGATTTTGCTGCAGCACTGCCAGAGCTGCAGCGCATTGTGCATATTTCCGGCTACCGAGTCGGCGGGCAGGATCCCTCGAAGGTTCCGTGGCCGCAGGACTGCCGCGATCATCTCTACCGGAAACTAGGCGCTTACGAAGCCTCGAAAGTGGAGTCCGACGCGGTCTTCCAAGCCCTCGGCAAAGAACACGGAATCCCTTGGACCATCGTCAATCCGGCCAGCGTCATCGGCCACAGCATTACCGGGGAATCCGACCAGCACATCGGGCTGGCCGGCACCATTGAGCAGCTCTGGGAAGGGAAAACCGCAGCTCTTCCCGCAGGTGACTCGACTTTCTTGCCGGTGCTCACGGTCGACTATATGGCTGCGTTCATGGCGGCCGTGGCCATTGCGCCGGAGGCGATAGGCAAATCCTACTGGCTGCTGGATGATGCCACTGCGCCACTGGGGCGCTTGCTGGCCGAAACTGGCCGGCATCTTGGCGCGAAAGTCCCCAAGCTGCGCTTGCCCGTGGGTCTAATCAAGGCTCTTCCTTCGTGGGTCACCAAAGCCGATCCGGAAACGCTCCACTTCATGTCCGCGGACCGCTATCCGACCGGGCCCGCGACCGAATTCGCCAACCGGCACGGAATCCAGATGCCTGATGTTGGTTCCTCTCTGGAGCGCTGGGCCGACTATCTGGCCGCCCACCGATTCGGGGCCGCGGCATCTGGGGCACGCCGCTATGTAGATGTCGGGGGAGTGAGAACTTTTGAGCTGGGCGACCGCGAGGAACGCCGGTTGATCTTCCCTGGCCTTCCGGTAAATGCCGATACCTGGGCCGCAGTAGCTCAGGGCATTGGCGGACGGGCCGTTGACCTGCCAGGGCTTGGGCTCAGCGGCGGACGGGGCGTCCCGGATTGGGACCGGTGGCTTCCCGCTCTCCTGGCAGGCGGCCCGGTGGATCTGATCGGGCACTCCATCGGGGCAGCCGCCGCCACGCTCGCCGCGGGTCGACTGCCGGGCAAGGTCCGCTCGCTGACCTTGGTTGCGCCGTTTTTCTTGCAAGGGCACGCAGGGAAGGCGCCAAGGTTCCAGCCGCTGGTCCGCGGCTATTTGCGCCATGCGACCGCGGAGCAACTCTCACGTCAATTGACCGGCAACGAGGCGAGCTCAACTGCCTTGGTCTCCAGCGTCAGCGATCTGAAGCGAAGTACCGCCGCCGCGGTAGCTGGCCATCTCGCCCTGGCGAGTTCCAAGCAGTGGCGCCGGCAGTTGCGGGAGATGCTCGATCGCTATGACGGTCCGCTCCGAATTATCTGGGGAGCCGAAGACCCATTGGACCCCGCCGCAATCCGGCAGCTGGAGTCCCGGCCCGAGGCTGGACTGCACTCCATTCCCTCCGCGGGGCACCACCCGCAGCTGACCCACGAGGATGCCCTGATTGAACTGTTGAAGTAGGGGTTGGAGCACGCCTCTTCTCAAGCATTCCCTCTTCGCCTAGTCTGGTTGGAACTGCACAGAACCATCTTTCCGACGGGGTGAAGGGGGAGCGTGAGCACATCTGCCATCGACTGGTCCAACGCAACTCGCCGCGCACAAAAAGCCCGCGAGCTGCTCTCCTCGCAGGAAACCGGACTGGGCGACCTCCCATTGCGCAATGACGTGCGCGAATCCTGGAAACGGTCGCTGGCCCAAACAGGCTCGGTTCAAGAACCCCCGGTTCTGAGCAACGACCGGTTGCGCCTTGCCCGCGAGCGCAGCGAGCTCCAGCGGATTTGGCCTGTTTTCGAAAAGCTCCTTGTTCCCGCCGCAACCGACGCCAATCTCTTGGTCGCCCTTGCGGATGCCGGCGGAACCTTGTTGTGGGTTGCGGGAAGCACCAGTTCGATGAGCCAAGCCGAGCACGTGGGCTTCATGGCAGGTGCCGACTGGGCAGAAAAGAGTGTTGGCACATCCGCGCCGGGAATGGCGCTGGCAACCGGGACCGGCTCGCAGGTCTCCGGGGCTGAGCACCTCTACGAGCAAGCCCACCGCTACAGCTGCTCGGCGGTACCGATTCGCGATCCGCGCACGGGGCAGGTGATTGGCGCAATAGACCTGACCGGTGGACCGGAAGCCATAGCCACGCACTCCCTGCCGCTGCTGCAGGCGGCGGTCATGGCTGCGGAAACGCAGCTGCTTTTGCCAGGTGCCGGAGTCGTCGCCGACCCCGACTACCTGGACTTGGGGCGCTCTGACGGGGCCCATCTGGGATCAGCGCCGATTTCCCTCCGCCATGCAGAGATCCTGACCCTCCTGGCGCATTACCGGGAGGGCTTGAGCACTGCCCAGCTGGTGGAAGAGCTGTTCGAGCGTCCTGATGCTGCGGCCGAAGGCACGGTCCGCGCCGAAATCGTCAGGCTGCGCAAGGTGCTCGCAGGCCCAGGCGGGCGTGCCTTGACTTCACGCCCATACCGCCTTCAGTGGGACCTGCATACGACCCTTGGCCGCCTATGGCATGCCCTGGAGCACGGTGATCTCGATACCGCCCTGCCGCTGTACTCGCCGGGCCTGCTGGCCCGCTCCCAGGCGCCAGGGATCGTTGCGCTGCTGTACCGGACCGAGGCCGCGCTGCGTGAAATGGTGCTGGATCGAGGAACTGCGCATCAGCTGCTGAACCTGGGCCGCCAGTTGGCTGACCCTGGCCTCTTGCGAGCTGCCTTGCGCGAATTGCCTGCGCAATCGCCAGCGCGCTCACTTGTCGTCGCCGAGGTCCAGGCCCTCGAGAACTAGGTTCCTTGCCATTGCCGTTCCTCCCGCCAGGCACGAACATGCCATTGCGGTCATCTGGGACCCGTTGCAACCTGCCTGCAACCTTTATGTGACTAGAGTCACAAGCATGGTTCCGCGATGATGCCGTCGCGGCCAGGACATCCGATTAAGGAGACGTGGAGCAATGGCGGTTTACGCAAACCCGAATACCGATGGAGCACTGGTCAATTTCAAGCCGCGCTACGAGAACTACATCGGCGGTGAATGGGTAGCCCCGGTCAAGGGCATGTACTTCGAGAACATCACCCCGGTCACCGGCAAGGTCTTCTGCGAGGTGGCCCGTTCCACCGCAGAGGACGTCGAAGTAGCACTGGACGCGGCGCATGCGGCGGCTGGCGCCTGGGGCAAGACCAGCCCGGCCGAACGCGCAGTCATCCTGAACAAGATCGCGGACCGCATCGAGGAAAACCTTGAAATGCTCTCCGTGGCCGAGACCTGGGATAACGGCAAGGCGATCCGCGAGTGCCTGAATGCCGACCTGCCGCTGGCAGTTGACCACTTCCGCTACTTCGCCGGCGCCATCCGCGCCCAGGAAGGCAGCCTCTCCCAGCTCGACGAGGACACCACCGCGTACCACTATCACGAGCCGCTGGGCGTGGTCGGGCAGATCATCCCGTGGAACTTCCCGCTGCTCATGGCCGTGTGGAAGCTCGCCCCGGCCCTGGCTGCCGGCAATGCGATCGTGCTCAAGCCCGCCGAGCAGACCCCGGTCTCCATCCTGGTTCTCATGGAACTGATCGGCGACCTGTTGCCGGCAGGCGTGCTGAACGTGGTCAACGGCTTCGGCGTGGAAGCGGGCAAGCCGCTGGCCTCCAACAAGCGCATCCGCAAGATCGCCTTCACCGGCGAAACCACTACCGGCCGGCTGATCATGCAGTACGCGTCGGAAAACCTGATCCCGGTCACCCTGGAACTGGGCGGCAAGTCCCCGAACATCTTCTTCGAGGACATCGCTGCCAAGGATGACGCCTTCTACGACAAGGCGCAGGAAGGATTCACGCTGTTCGCGCTGAACCAGGGTGAAGTCTGCACCTGCCCATCGCGTGCGCTGATCCAGGAAAGCATCTATGACCGCTTCATGGGCGATGTGGTGGCCCGCACCAAGGCCATCAAGCAGGGACACCCGCTGGATACCGACACCATGATGGGTGCCCAGGCATCCAACGACCAGCTGGAGAAGATCCTCTCCTACATGGACATCGGCAAGTCCGAGGGCGCCAAGGTGCTGCTCGGCGGGGGACGGGCGGATCTGGGCGGAGAGCTCTCCGGCGGCTACTACGTGCAGCCGACCATCTTCGAGGGCACCAACGACATGCGCATCTTCCAGGAGGAGATCTTCGGGCCGGTGGTAGCGGTGACCAAGTTCAAGGACTACGACGACGCGATCTCCATCGCCAACGACACCCTGTACGGGTTGGGTTCGGGGGTGTGGAGCCGCAATGGCAACGTGGCCTATCGTGCCGGCCGCGCCATCCAGGCCGGACGCGTGTGGGTCAACCAGTACCACGCCTACCCGGCGCACTCGGCCTTCGGCGGATACAAGTCCTCGGGTATCGGCCGCGAGAACCACCTGATGATGCTGGACCACTACCAGCAGACCAAGAACCTGCTGGTTTCCTATTCGGAAGACAAGCTGGGCTTCTTCTAGGAGCAGTAGCTGCCACGAGCAGCATGAGATGACAACAGACCTCGAAGGTACGGGGCCAGCCGGGACAGCGTCCGGGGATCGATTGGCCTCATCCCCCGAACACCAGCCGGCACCCCGCACCTTCGAATGCCATGCAAAGGACAAAGTACATGAGCAAGATGAAAGCTGCAATAGTCGAGGGCTTCGGCGAAGAGTTCCAGGTGAAGGACGCCGCGATCCCCGAGCCCGGCCCCGGCCAGGTGCTGGTGAAGCTGATCGCCTCGGGCGTCTGCCACACCGACCTGCACGCCGCCGAGGGCGATTGGCCGGTCAAGCCGAAGCTTCCGCTGATTCCCGGGCATGAAGGCGTGGGCATCGTGGAAAAGCTCGGCGAAGGAGTCACCGAGGTCGCGCTCGGGGACATGATCGGCAACGCGTGGCTGGCTAGCGCCTGCGGGCACTGCCAGTACTGCCGCACCGGCTGGGAGACGCTGTGCGAAGCCCAGTCCAATGGCGGGTACTCCGTGGACGGTTCCTTCGGCCAGTACATGCTGGTGGATTCCCGCTATGCCGCGCACATCCCGGAGGGCTCGGATCCCCATGAAATCGCGCCGGTGCTGTGCGCGGGAGTGACTGTCTACAAGGGCCTGAAGATGACTGAGGTCAAGCCCGGCCAGTGGGTGGCTATTTCGGGTATCGGCGGACTGGGCCATATCGCGGTGCAGTACGCGGTGGCCATGGGCATGCGGGTGATCGCCATTGACGTGGCCGATGACAAGCTGGCGCTGGCCTCGAAGCATGGAGCGGAAATCACCGTCAATGCCTTCGCCCAGGACCCGGCCGAGATCATCCAGCAGAAGGTTGGCGGAACGCACGGCGTGCTGGTTACGGCGGTGCATCCAAAGGCGTTCGGGCAAGCGATCGGCATGACCCGGCGCGGCGGAACGATCGTGTTCAACGGGCTGCCCGCCGGTGATTTCCCCGCACCCATTTTCGACATCGTGCTCAAGGGCCTGACCATCCGCGGATCGATCGTGGGAACACGGCAGGACATGATCGAGGCGCTGGAATTCTATGCGGCAGGGAAGATCAAGCCGACCTTCCATACCCGCCCGCTGGAAGACATCAACGCCGTATTCGACGAAATGCGCCATGGCAAGATCGATGGGCGCGTTGTCATCGACTACGCCGGCAGGGCGTAGCCGGATCCGCAACGGTTGATGGCACGGTACCGGATGCGGCTTTTCGAAGCGGCATCCGGTACCGGTGCCCTGGCCGCCCTGGCCGAGCGATGGACGGTGCGGCCCAAAAAGAGGACACTGGCCACAACGAGATAAATCCGGACGTGGACAACGAGGCAGGAGCAGGACATGAGCACCGTAACCGAAACACGCGCCGCAATCGAGGGCGAAGAGTTCTCGCGGGTGGCCTTCACCTCCGAAGCCCTGGACCTGCTGCGCAAGCTGTGGGGGATCCATGGCCCGCTGATGTTCCACCAGTCCGGAGGATGCTGCGACGGGTCCTCGCCGATGTGCTATCCGGCCGGCGAGTTCCGCACCGGGGGATCGGACATCCGGCTCGGCGTGCTTTCCCTGGACGGCGCTGATGGCACCGCCCTGGGCGACATTGATTTCTGGATGTCCAAGGAGCAATTCGAATACTGGAAGCACACCAAGCTCACCGTTGACGTGGTCAACGGGCGGGGATCCGGTTTCTCCGTCGAAGCCCCGGAGGGCAAGCGCTTCTTGATTCGCAGCGAGATCATCGAGTTCCCGGCTGGCCCGAACCCCGACTAGGCTTGGCCCATGCGACTGTGGTCCCTGCACCCCTCATTGCTCGACGCCAAAGGGCTGGTTGCCTGTTGGCGTGAAACACTGCTGGCCCAGAAGGTGCTCGCCGGCCAGACCAAGGGCTATACAGGGCACCCGCAGCTTCTCCGGTTCAAGGCGCAGCCCGCCCCGCTGGTGCATATGGGCGGCTATCTGCAGGGCTTGTGGGACGAAGCGGCTGTCCGGGGCTATCGCTTCGACGCCGCGAAGATCCTGCATCCGGCAGCCGCCGCGCAGCTGGAAAAGATCCCGGTCACCCAGGGGCAGGTGCACTTCGAGCGCGAGCACCTGCTGCGCAAGCTCTCCGTCCGGGATCCCGCGCGCATCGCCCGCTTGGAACCGGCAGGGCAGGTGGCCCTGCATCCGCTGTTCGTGCAGGTCCCGGGGCCAGTGGAGGCCTGGGAGAAGGATGCGCTCGCCAGCGGGTGAGCTGCTGGCCCGGCAAAATCCTAGAGCAGCTCCGCGCGCAACTGTGCGGGGGATTTGGGCGAGAGCAGCCCCGGGGCCACATCGTAAACGGTCTGCGCACCGGTGATGCCGCGCTGGTTCATCCGGAAGGCGGCCCGGGCGTAAGCCACCAGCACGCTGGAAGTGAATTCCGGGTTGGAGCCAAGGGCCAGCGAATACTCGATGACCTGCTTCTGCTCGTCGCTGGTATTGCCCGAACGGATCACGAACCCGCCATGCGGCATACTCGAATGCTCGGCGGCCAAGGTCTGCTCGTCGATGAACTGCACCGTGGTGTCGTACTGGTCGAAGTAGTACTCCATGGTCACGATGGCTTCGCGCACCGACTCCGGATCGGCACCGTCTTCGAGCACGACAAAGCATTCGCGCTGGTGCTTCTCGCGGGTGCTCAAGGAAGGGCGCTCGCCGGCCCGGACCCGGTCGATAGCCTCCTGGCTCGGGATGGTGTACTGCACGCCGGCGGCGACGCCCGGGACGCGGCGGATCGCATCCGAATGCCCCTGGCTCAGCCCGCGGCCCCAGAAGGTGTAGGTTTCGCCGTCAGGCAGCAAGGCCTCCCCGAAGACCCGGTTGATCGAGAACATGCCCGGATCCCAGCCCACGGAGAGCAGCGCGGTCTTGCCAGCTGCCTTCGCCGGGCCGTCGATGGACGCGTAGTACTCGGGGATGCGGGCGTGGGTATCGAAGCTGTCCACGGTGTTGAACAGCGCCGCGAACTTCGGGCCCTGCTGCGGCAAGTCCGATTTCGAGCCGCCGCAAAGGATCAATACGTCGATCTGCGCGGCGTGCTTTTCCAGCTCATCGATGCCGAACCGCGGTGCCGGCTGAGCCAGCTGGAGGGCCTGCGGATCACGGCGGGTGTAGACGCCCACCAGCTCCATATCCGGATTCTTGGCGATCGCGGCTTGGACGCCGCGTCCCAGATTCCCATAGCCAGCAATACCGATGCGGATCTTTGAAGTCATGCCTGCCGTTTCCTTGGGGGAGTGAAGTTTGCTCAGCCGCGGATGGGCTAAATACTTCGGATTATGCCAACGAATCCCGGGGCAGTGAAACCCTTGACCCTCTATGACCCCGGCTTAGCCGAACAGGCGCTTGAAGAAGCCCTTCTTCGGTTCGGCTTCGTGGCCCTGGCAGCGGTCCTTATTGGGGACATTGCGCATAGTTGCTTCAACGTGCTGGCCGCAGCCAGCCCACGTGGTCTTCTGGCAGATCTTGCATTGAACCTGGCGGCACATAATTTTTTCCTTTTCGTCAGTAATCAGGACAGGGAGAGGAAGAGCTTTTCGAGTTCTTCGACGCTCAGGCCGTCTTCTTCCTCGGAAGCCTTCTCGGGATCGGCGATGCAGTACTGCATCGCGGTGGAGACAATGGCGAATCCGGCGCGGTCCAACGCGGTGGAGACGGCGGCCAGCTGAGTGACTACCTCTTTGCACGAACCATCGGTTTCCACGGCGTTGATCACCGCATCAAGCTGGCCTCGGGCACGCTTAAGGCGGTTGAGGATCCGCTTGCGGGTCGCTTCGTCAGCAGTACGCATCAATTTCTCCTTGGTACGGGTAGCGGGTTAGTCGTCTTCTGCAATTTCGGCATCCAGGTGTTTGAGTTGGACGAGCAACTGCTCCATAGCGCCAGAGCTCAACGCTCCGGGTTTTGAATGTACAAGTATCCCATCCTTGAACGCCATGAGCGTCGGTATGGATGCAATCCGGGCTGCCTGCGCCAAATCCGGCTGGGTTTCGGTATTCACCTTGGCGAAGGCGATTTCAGGATGCGCCGCGGATGCTTCGTCGAAAATCGGGGCAAAGCCGCGGCAAGGACCGCACCAAGGCGCCCAGAAATCCACGAGCACCAGCCGGTTCCTTGCGATGAACCCAGCGAAGTTCGAAGCTGACAATTCAAGCGGCTTCATCGGGTTTCTCCTTTCAGAACGAGCGGGCAGCGCGCCCCCATCGCCGGAATTTTGTTGCACAGCAGCACCAATGCGCCCGCGAGGGCTGCAACCGCAACTACGACCAGCCCGCCGGGAGCCGGCAGTTCCTGGCTGAGCACGAACACGCCCATGGTCAAGACGAAGTAGCCAAAACCCTTGCGCAAAGCGCGTTCGTCGATCCTGCGCGAAAGCCGTGCGCCGATCAACGAACCGAGGATCGCGGTGGTCGCCAGCCCTGCGGCCAGCGGCCAATCCAGTGCAACTGAATTCAACTGCCCGGCCAGGCCAGTGATCGAATTCAGGGTGATCACCAGCAGGGAAGTGCCCACCGCCTGTTGCATGGACAGCCCGGCCAGCAAAGCCAGTGCAGGGACGAGCAGGAAACCGCCTCCGGCACCGACCAGGCCGGTGACCATGCCAATGCCCACGCCGACCGGGGCGGACAGCCACAACGACTGTGTTGCGCTGCCAGTGTTTTTCCGTCCGCGGATCATCCCGCGGGCACTGGCCAGCATGATGATCGCGAAACCGAGCATCAGCAGCTGGGCAGGGATCCCGCTGGCCAGCAGCCCGCCGCCAAAGGCGCCAAGCATGCTGGTGGCCGCGAAGACCATCCCCTGTTTCCAACGCACATTGGCCTTGCGGGCATGCGGGATCAGGCTCGTTGCCGAGGTCGCACCGACCACCAGCAGGGAGGTGGCGATCGCTTCCTTGGCGGGCAACCCGGCTACATAGCTGAGCAGGGGAACCATCAGGATTGAACCGCCGCCGCCGAACAGTCCCAGGGACAGCCCGACGATGCTCGCTAGTGCAAGGGCCAGAACCAGCAGCGGTCCGAACTCCATGGCCTACTTCTTTACTTTGTTCCAGGGCATCTTGCCCAAGAAGCTGATCATCGGGCAAGAATCCCGCAGGGCTGAGAACACCAGTCCGCCACCGATGGCCGCCGAAAGATAGGCGAACTTCGGGGAGATGAACTTCGCTCCGAGCAACCCGGCGAGCACCACGGAACCTGCGGTCATGCGCATCTGGCGGTCCAGCGCCCAACGCTGCACGCCGCGCACCATGGTGCCGCCGGCATTTTCGTAGGCGGTGACGCCGCCAAGCAGTACCGTGCTGTGCTCGATCTGTTGCTCCTGCAGGGCACGCTGCGCCTTGGAAGCACGGTTGCCGCTGTGGCAGATCAGCACCGGCTTGCCTGGAATCTTGGCGAGCACCTCGGTGGCGTTGGCGGTGAATTCTTCGAGCGGCACGTTGTACGAGCCGGGAATGTGGAGGGTTTCGAATTCGCCCGCGGTGCGCACGTCAATCAAGGCGAGGTCCGTGTCGGGGGCTTCCACCAGGCATTTAAGTGCTTCGGCGTCCATGGTGGTCAAAGGGGTAGTCATTGAATGCAGTTCAGCTTTCGTGGCGGGGGTGGCTAGTTGGCGAAGGAGGACCAGCCGAGGTAGCTGCCCTCAAGCTCGACGACGTTGTAGCCGGCATCGCGCAGTGCGCTGGCGGCCACGGCATTGCGCATGCCGCTTTGGCAGTAGGTGACGATGGTGCCGCCGGCGGGCAGCTGATCGAGATTCCACAACACCCGTCCGCCGGACAGCTGCTTGGCGCCCGGGATATGCCCGGCGGCGAACTCGGTCTTGTTGCGGACATCCAGCAGCATCTCGTACTCGAAATCGTCCAGCTGTGCCGGGGTGATCGACTTCGGCTTCACCGTTGGCAGGCCTTCCAAGCTGGTGGTGAAACCCTTGACCGCGTCGATGCCCACGCGCATTAGGTGGGCGCGGATCGTCGCGGCGTGTTCGCCGGTCTCGGCCAGCACGATCAGGGCGCGTTGGTCCTTTTCCGGATCGTAGGCCCAGGCGCCGAAGCTGGCGGTCTTCGCCGTACCCGGGATGGACAGCGCGCCGGGAACGGTGCCTGCGGCGATCTGGGTGTGCCCACGGGTATCGACGAACACCGAGACCCCCGCCTCCAGCTGCTGGAGGAGCTGCTGGACGGGTATTTCAGCTAGGGGGTCGAGCTGGCCCAGGATGGCTGGGCCCAGGCGGTTCTGCCGCTTCATGCGGCCGAAGTAGGCGTGGGCGTCAGGCTGGCCGTTGAGCAGTTCGGCGATGAAGCCGTCCTGGTCGTCGTTGGCCAGGTAGGTGCTCCACCAGGCGAACTCGCGTTCGTAGCCCAACGTGGTGGAAGGGACCGCGCCCAGCGCTTTGCCGCAGGCGCTGCCCGAGCCGTGGCCTGGATGCACCTGGATGTAATCGGGCAATTCTGCCAGGGTTTTCTTCAGCGAAGCAAAGAGATCGCGGGCGCCTTCGAAGCGGGTATCGACACCGCCGGCGGCCTCGTCCAGCAAATCCGGACGGCCTAGGTCGCCGGCGAAGATGAAGTCGCCTGAGAGCAGGTAGCCAGGGTCTTGGCTGAAGGCTCCGTCGGTGATGGCGTAAGCCAGGTGCTCCGGGGTGTGGCCCGGGGTGTGGCGGGCGGCGATGCGCAGGTTGCCCAGCGTGATGATATCGCCATCCATCAAACGTTCTGCCTCGAATCCGTACTGCCAATCTTTGCCGCCCTCGCCCGAAACGTAGCTGGTGGCGCCGGTGGCGGCGGCTAGTTCGCGGGTTCCGGAAAGGTAGTCGGCGTGGATGTGGGTTTCAGCGACGGCCGTGATGCGCATGCCGTGCTTGGCAGCCAGGGCAAGGTAGTCGGCGATGTCGCGGCGCGCGTCGACCACGAGAGCTTCGCCTTTGGCCTGGCAGCCGATGAAGTAGCTGGCCTGCGCGAGATCTTCGTCGTAGAGGCGTTCAAGCAGCATGGTTGGTTCCTTTCAAGGTGGATTGGAACCAGACTAGTCTATACCCCCGGGGGTATGTCAAAAATACGGGTGGGGGTATGTGCGGAGGCCCGCAATGCCGCTAGGTGGGAAAGGTGTTTTTATGCCCGGGTGAAAGTGCGCAGCCAGCCGGTTAGCCGCAGCTGCTCCGCGGGGTCCAAGGTTGCCAATAGCTGCAGGGTGCCGTCGTCTGCGGGGCGCAGAATACCCAGGTGATCGGCTGGAACATCGGACATCGCCTCACCAGCCGGGGAATCGGGCGATGCGCTCGCCGCCCTGGAGATGAAGACCTCGTCGGGTGAACCGTTCCAACCCTCGAGGATCGAGATGGTGCCTTCCAGCAGGCGCAGGGCCTCGTGTGCGTGGATCCATGCGGTGGCATCTTTGGCAGCCAGCTCGAACCCGGCTTCGGGAACAATCTTGCGCAGGCCCGTTGCCAGGACGCGCGCTTTCGCGCTGAGCCCCTCGGCCTGGAAGGCAGCTACCGCATCCAGGCGCTGTGTCATGCGTGCGAAGTCCTGCTCAATGCTTTTCCTGCTTGCGAAAATGCCCATGCTCCTATCTTCGCCTACCTTGGGAAAGGCTGTCGAGGTGCTCGGCCAATCGGGTGCTGGCGCGGGAGAGGTGCTGGGCCAAAACCTCTGCCGCGCCCTGGGCATCGCCGGCGGCGATGCATTCGAGCAGGCGTTCATGTTCGCTGGCGATATCCGCGGTGTTCAGCAGCGTTGCATCCTGGACGTGGGTCATGCACAGGCGGATCTCATCGCTGAGCTGGCCGTAGATTGCGCTGGTACGCGTCGAATCCAGGGCCTGGACCAGTGCGGAGTGGAAGCGGACATCCGGATCGACGATCTGGATCGGGGAAGCATCGCGCAGTGCGGTGATTTCGGCATTGGCCTCGCGTGCAGCTTCCGGGACCTGTCCGGTGCTGGCCAGCAGCCGCACGGCCTCTGCTTCGATGATGGCGCGGGTGCGGTAGATGTCGCGGGCGTCGGCGGATGAGAGCAGCGTGACTTTCGCGCTCTGATGCGCGTTGCGCGTCAGCAGGCCGCTGGCAACGAGGTTCTCCAGCGCGGCCTTGGCGGTTGGCCGGGCCACTTCATAGTGCCCGGCGACGTCCACTTCGCCCAGCGGGGTGCCGGGGGACAGTTCTCCGCTGAAAATCCGGGCACGCAGTGACTTGACGACGGCCTGGACCACGGAAACCACACCTAAACGGGCCGCCATCAGGGTCCTTTCGAGCCGCGGAAAATTTACCTAACAAGTATCCCATGAATAGTACTACTATGGCTTGTGTACTTGTAAGACAATTTTCGTATTCGGCAAGCGCCGCTTGCCAACTGCACAGGAGCGCACCATGGCATTGAGCACGCCAGCACTCGGAGAAACGACGGTTTCATCCGGCATCCTCGATCTGGTCGGCGACCAGGATCGCGTCAAGACCCGATCCATCGACCGCGTTGCCTACGCCTCGGATGCCTCGCACTACCTGTACACGCCGCAAGCTGTCGTGCTGGCCAAGGACGCCGCGGAAGTCTCCGCGCTGCTGGCTGCGGCCGCGCGCGGCAACCAGCCGGTCACCCTGCGCTCGGGCGGCACCTCGCTGGCCGGGCAAGCCAGCGGCGACGGACTGATGATTGATGTACGCCGCAACTTCCGCGGCATCACCGTGCTCGATAACGGAGCGCGCGTGCGCGTGCAGCCCGGTGCCACCGTCCGCCAGGTCAACGCACGCCTGGCCGTCTACGGCAGCAAGCTGGGGCCGGATCCGGCCAGCGAGGCGGCCTGCACCATCGGAGGCGTGATCGCGAACAACTCCTCGGGCATGGCCTGCGGCACCGAGTTCAACACCTACCGCACTCTGGAATCCATGACTTTCGTGCTCCCCTCGGGCACCATGATCGACACCGCGGATCCGCAGGCCGACCGCAAGCTGGCCGCCGCAGAACCGCAACTGGTCGCCACGCTGGACAAGCTGGGCCAGCGCGTGCGCAGTAACCCGGCCTCGGTCGCCAAGATCGAGAAGCACTTCGCGCTGAAGAACACCATGGGCTACGGCATCAATGCCTTCCTGGACTACGACACCCCGGCAGAGCTGATGGCCCACCTGATCATCGGCTCCGAGGGCACCCTGGCGTTCGTCGCCGAGGCCGTCTTCCGCACCGTGCCGATCCGCAAGCTGGCCATCGCCACCTTGGCCGTCTTCGATAACCTGGATCTGGCCACCCGGGCGCTGCCTGAACTCGTGGATTCCGGCGCCGCCACCCTGGAGCTGATGGATTCCACCTCGCTGCGCGTGGGCCAGTCGCTGCCCGGCGTGCCGGATGCCATCATGGGCTTCGACGTCGACCAGCAGGCCGCCTTGCTGGTCGAATACCATGCGGACACCGAAGAGGAACTGGCCGGGCTGCGCTCCGCCGGCCAGTCGCTGCTCGACGCATCGGCATTGCGCGCCCCAGCGGTGCTGTCCCCAGATGCGAAGAACCGCCAGGCCGCGTGGAAGTTCCGCAAGGGCCTGTATGCTTCGGTGGCCGGTGCCCGCGCCACAGGCACCACCGCGCTGCTCGAGGACGTCGTGGTCCCGGTAGAGTCCCTGGCCGAAACCTGCGCCAGCCTGCAGGAGCTGTTCACCGAGTACGGCTACGCGGATTCGGTGATCTTCGGCCACGCCAAGGACGGCAACATCCACTTCATGCTCACCGACCGTTTCGAAGGCGATGCGGCGTTGAACCGGTACAACTCCTTCAACGACAAGATGGTCCAGCTGATTCTGGACAAGGACGGCAACCTCAAGGCGGAGCACGGCACCGGCCGCGCCATGGCGCCGTTCGTGCGCGCGCAGTACGGCGATGAGCTCTACGAGGTGCACCTGGAGCTGAAAGCCGCCTGCGACCCGCGCCTGATGATGAACCCCGGGGTGATCATCGACGAAGACCACGCCGCGCACATCCGCAACATCAAGCTCAACGAGACCATCGAGATCGAGGCCGACCACTGCGTGGAATGCGGCTATTGCGAGCCGGTCTGCCCGTCCAAGGACCTGACCCTGACCCCGCGCCAGCGCATCGTCGTGCGCCGGGCCATCGCCAAGGCCGAGGCCGAGGGCAACGCCGAGCTGGCGGCCGAACTGGAGCGTGACTACGAATACAACGGCGTGCAGACCTGTGCCGTGGACGGCATGTGCGTCACCGCCTGCCCGGTGGGCATCAACACCGGCCTGCTGGTCAAGCGCCTGCGCCGCGGAGACGCGCACCCGGTCCTGGAAGCCGGCTTCAAGGCCGCAGCCAAGGGATGGGGACCTGCCACGCGCGCTGGTTCGCTGGCCCTGAGCATCGCCGATAAATTCCCTGCTTCGCTGGTCCGCGGTGCCACCGATGCTGCGCGCAAGGTGGTCAGCACCGACACCATGCCACGTTACGATGCCGACCTGCCTGGTGGCGGCAAGGCGCGCAAGCCCATGGCCGGCAACTTGGGTGCAGCTGGCACCGAGCCGCTGGCCATCTACCTGCCAGCCTGCGTGAATTCGATGTTCGGCCCTGCAGGAGACGGGGAAGGAGTCGCCCCGGCGTTCACCAAGCTGCTGCACGCTGCTGGCGTCTCGGTTTACGTTCCCGAGGGCATTGAATCCACCTGCTGCGGTACCCCGTGGACTTCCAAGGGCTACGAACAGGGCCATGAGGTCATGGGCCAGCGCGTGCTGGAAGAAGTCCGTGCGGCCATGCCGGGCAAGGTCCTGCCGATCATCTCCGATGCCTCCAGCTGCACCGAAGGCTTTGCGCATACCCTGGCCGAGCATGGCTACGAAGTGGTTGACCTGCTGGCGTTCACTTCGCAGCACTTGCTGGAGAAGCTGCCAGCGCTCGAGAAGATCTCCTCGGTCACCTTGCACCCAACCTGCTCGTCCACGCAGATGGGCCTGAACCCGGACATGCAGAAGATCGCAGAGGCTGTGGCAGATACCGTGAACACCCCGGTGAACTGGGGCTGCTGTGGTTTTGCCGGTGACCGCGGCATGCTGCATCCGGAGCTGACCGAGTCGGCTACCGCTCGCGAAGCTGCCGAGGTTCGTGAACTGGATGCGCAGGAACACGCTTCGTGCAACCGCACCTGTGAACTGGGCATGACCCGTGCGACGGGCAAGGAATACCGCCACATCGTTGAACTGCTGGCAGACGCCGCCAGCAAGTAGAGGTCGGAGCAAAGCCGCTTGGAAAGTAGTTTCCAGGCGGCTTTGTCGCAGGATGCTGCGCAAAGCCGGTGGCGTCGAGCGGCATTAAGCCATGAGTACGCGCAATGGTTGCTTGCCGGGAGTCAGGCTGCGAGGTCTTCAGGGCCATCCTTGGGCTTCAGCCGTTCCTTGAGTTGCTGTATCCATTTCGAGTCGCGTCTCAATTGCGGGAACGGCTTGTGCGCGTACCCCGTGGCTGGTGGGGCGGTGGACTTGTAGGACATCGCCGAGCCGGGGCAGATCATGATGGTGTGGCCGTTGCCGTAGGTCGTGTATTCGTACCAGCCGGCGGCTTCCTTGGCTTTGTTGCAACTAGCGCAGCGGCCATCGCCGTTGAAGACGGTGCTCTTGCCTCCGCGGGCGTATTGCTTGACGTGGTCTATTTCCTCCACGATGCCGTCGCAGAACGGGGTGCGGCAGTGCCGGTCGCGGATCGCGATGAACTTCTTGAGCTTTTCCGGGAAGATCCGGGCTTTGGAGTCCATGGCGATCAGGTCCTGGTCGCCGGGTGCTGTGTAGAGGCGGGCCAGTTCGGTGCGCACGTCGAGCTGTTCGATCAGCTCCGTGGTGGGTTTGGCATCCATTTGGTCGAAGGTCAGGCTGTTGGGGATCTGGTGCCCGCTGATCCATTCGCGCACGCTCTGGGCGGGGATGAAGCCGTAGCCTTCCAGATAGGCTGGTTCGCGTTCGCCGGCGAACAGGGCCCGGTCGGTCATGACTACCGCGACTTGCAGGGCGATGGGCATCTTGGAGGGTTCGCCGACCATCATGTAGCTGAAGAGCAGGTCGGCGCGGATCTGGGTGCGGGTGCGCGGGTCGCCTTTTTTGCGCAGGGTTTTGGATTCTTCGTCGAGGTAGCGTTTGAGGCACATGCCCTGCAGCAAGGGGTATTCGCCGTGGATGATGATGCGGCCGTGCTGGTCGTCGATTTTCAGGGTGAGGTTGCGTTGCTCTTCGACGGTTTTCTGCTTGATGGAGTCGGGGTCGGAGATGTAGGCCAGGGCGAATTTTCGGACTGTTTCCTTGATTTGGGTGGTGCCCATGGATTCGAACATGTGCGGGTTCTGGGCGTAGAGCTGGTCGAATTCGGTGCGGCGCTGGGGTTTGAGGTTTTGGAGCGGGGTGAGGATGGCTTGGGTTTGGGCTTCGGTGAATTCGCCGCGGGCGCAGGCGGCGGCGAGGTTCGGGGTGTCTTCGAAGAGGATGCGGCAATTGACCAGGTAGTTGCGCATGCCGTGGGGTGATTGCTTGCGGGCCAGGGCGACGCAGGCGGCTGCGCCGCGGGTTTGGTCATCGAGGTGGACGCCGCGTTCTTCGTGGTCGCGGACGTATTCTTTTTCGATTTGGTGGGCGAGGCCGGCCTGTTTGCAACGTGCTGCGGAGATGAGGGCTTCCAGCAGTTCGATGCCGTGGGCGCAGTCGGCTTTGCTGCCGTGTTCTTCGAGGGCGGAGAGGTCGTTTTGCACGGTTTGGACGTGGAGGTCGAATTCCTCGGGGGGTGCTGGTGGGGTGAGGCTGTTTCCGTGCGCCTTTGCTTCGGACATGTTCTAATTATACTTCGCTTACTCGAACATGTCTTCGATTCTGAGAAATGGGGATAAGTATTTTTTCGCAGTGCATGGCATCGCTCCAGCGGTGAAGCCGCGGCTAGAGAACGGATCGCACCGACGCCTCGAAATGCACGATATGCTCCAGGGCCAACTCCTGTGCCAGCTGCGCGTCGCCGTCGAGGATGGCTTGGAGCAGCGAGATGTGTTCTTCAATGTGCTCGTCGATGCTCGGCAGGCGATCCAGGGCCATGCACCAGATGCGGGTGGCAAGGTTATCCAGGCGGATCAGTGTCTGCTCCAGGTGGTGATTGCCGGCCGCTTGGTAGATCAGCCGGTGCACTTCCAGGTCGTTCTCCATCAGCGTGCGCCGGAGATTCGCGCCCGACAGCTGGCTGACGGCTTGGAGCGTTGCCTCGATGCGACTGCGTGCACTGCCGCCATGCAGGGCTGCTGCCTTGGCCGCGGCGAGGGGTTCCAGGGCTTCGCGGACTTCGGTGATATCGGCCAGCTCCGTGATGTCCACGCGGGTGGCAAAGGTGCCGCGTCGCGGATAGGACTGCACCAGGTGGTCGACCTCCAGGCGCTTGAGCGCCTCGCGCAACGGCGTGCGGCCGACCCCAAGTTCGTTGACCAGATGGGCTTCGTTGATCGGGTCGCCGGGGGCGATGTCCATCATGATGAGCCGGTCTCGCAGAACCAGGTAGGCGCGTTCAGCCAGGGACTCGGCGCCCACGGGAAGCTGTGTGGCGAGTGTCATCTTGCCTCCGTTTTCTCTGTTCCATACTGCGTGATTGCTACACGCTGAAATAATTTCGGGCTACCCATTGACCGGGCTGTGACTTCCATCATACAGTGAATCGCAGATTGATATATCAGTTGTCGGCAATTCATACATTTAGGAATGGGCAATGGCACAAGCTTCAACTCTCTCGGCAGATTCCCTGACCGCAGACCTCGCGCATCTCGATCCGGAAGTAGCGCAGCGTATTGACGCTGAGCTGGCTCGCCAGCAGCGCGGCCTGGAAATGATCGCTTCGGAGAACCACACTGCGCAGGCAATCATGCAGGCGCAGGGTTCGGTACTGACCAACAAGTATGCCGAGGGCTACCCGGGCCGCCGCTATTACGGCGGTTGCGAGGAAGTTGATGTCATCGAGACGCTGGCTATTGAGCGGCTCAAGGACCTGTTCGGGGCGAAGTTCGCCAACGTGCAGCCGCACTCCGGTGCGCAGGCTAACGCGTCGGTGTACCACGCGCTGGTTCGCCCGGGCGATACCGTGCTGGGGCTGAACCTGAACCACGGTGGCCACCTGACCCACGGGATGAAGCTGAACTTCTCGGGCCGCTTGTTCAACATCGTTCCTTACGGTGTGGACGAGGAAACCTATGAGGTGGACATGGACGAGGTGGAGCGCCTTGCCATTGAGAACCAGCCGAAGATGATTGTTGCTGGCTGGTCGGCGTACCCGCGCCAGCTGGATTTCCAGCGTTTCCGCGAGATCGCTGACAAGGTTGGCGCGTACTTGTTCGTGGATATGGCGCACTTTGCTGGCTTGGTGGCAACCGGGTTGCATCCTTCGCCGGTTCCGCACGCTCACGTGGTGACTTCCACGACGCATAAGACGCTTGCTGGTCCTCGTGGCGGCATTATTCTCTCGAATGATGCGGAGATTGCGAAGAAGTTGAACTCGGCGGTGTTCCCTGGCCAGCAGGGTGGTCCGTTGGAGCACGTGATTGCTGGCAAGGCGGTGGCGTTCAAGATTGCTGCGTCGCCGGAGTTCAAGGAGCGCCAGGAGCGGACCTTGGCTGGTGCGCGTATTTTGGCTGAGCGTTTGACCCAGGAAGATGTTGTTGCCAAGGGCATCAGCGTTTTGACTGGTGGCACGGATGTTCACATGGTGCTCGTTGACTTGCGTAATAGCGAGTTGGATGGGCAGCAGGGTGAGGATCTTTTGGCGCAGGTGGAGATCACGGTGAACCGCAATTCGGTGCCGTTTGATCCTCGTCCGCCGATGGTGACTTCGGGGTTGCGTATTGGTACCCCGGCGTTGGCTACCCGTGGTTTCTCGGAGGCTGCGTTTGCTGAGGTTGCGGAGATCATTGCGCAGGCGTTGATTGCTGGTGCTGAGGGTAATGCGGCGGTGTTGCCGGAGCTGAAGGATCGTGTTCTGCAGCTTGCCGCGGCCCACCCGCTGTACCCGAACCTGAAGAAGATTGGAGAATAGCCATGGCTGATCTGCTGCCTGAGCACCCGGAATTCCTCTGGGCCAACCCGGAACCGAAGAAGTCCTACGACGCAGTGATCGTCGGAGGCGGCGGCCACGGCCTGGCTACCGCCTACTTCCTGGCCAAGAACCATGGCATCACCAACGTCGCCGTCCTGGAAAAGGGCTGGCTGGCCGGCGGGAACATGGCCCGCAACACCACCATCATCCGCTCCAACTACCTCTGGGACGAGTCGGCGGGCATCTACGAGAAGTCGCTGAAGCTGTGGGAGCAGCTGCCCGAGGACCTGGAATACGACTTCCTGTTCTCCCAGCGCGGCGTGATGAACCTGGCCCACACCCTGGGCGATGTGCGCGAATCCGTGCGCCGCGTGGAAGCGAACAAGCTCAACGGCGTGGATGCCGAATGGCTGGACCCTTCCCAGGTCAAGGAAGCCTGCCCGATCATCAACATCGGCGACGACATCCGCTACCCGGTCATGGGCGCGACCTGGCAGCCGCGTGCCGGCATTGCCAAGCACGACCACGTGGCCTGGGCCTTCGCCCGCAAGGCCAACGAGCTGGGCGTGGACATCATCCAGAACTGCGAAGTCACCGGCTTCATCAAGGACGGCGAGAAGGTCACCGGCGTGAAGACCACCCGCGGCACCATCCACGCGGGCAAGGTCGCACTGGCCGGGGCAGGGCACTCCTCGGTGCTGGCCGAAATGGCCGGCTTCGAACTGCCGATCCAGTCCCACCCGCTGCAGGCACTGGTCTCCGAGCTGTTCGAACCGGTGCACCCGACGGTGGTCATGTCCAACCACATCCACGTCTACGTCTCCCAGGCCCACAAGGGGGAGCTGGTCATGGGCGCGGGCATCGACAACTACAACGGCTACGGCCAGCGCGGCGCCTTCCACGTCATCCAGGAGCAGATGGCCGCGGCCGTGGAGCTGTTCCCGATCTTCGCCCGGGCGCATGTGCTGCGCACCTGGGGCGGCATCGTGGACACCACCATGGACGCCTCGCCGATCATCTCCAAGACCCCGATCCAGAACCTGTACGTGAACTGCGGCTGGGGCACCGGCGGGTTCAAGGGCACCCCGGGTGCCGGATTCACCCTGGCGCACACCATCGCCAACGACGAGCCGCACGAGCTGAACAAGCCGTTCAGCCTGGATCGCTTCGAAACCGGCCACCTGATCGACGAGCACGGCGCCGCAGCCGTCGCACACTAGGAGCAACCGCCATGATGCTGATTGATTGCCCGAACTGCGGGCCACGCAATGAGAACGAATTCAAATACGGGGGAGAAGCCCACGTGGCCTACCCGGCGGACCCGAGCGCCCTGAGCGACAAGGAATGGTCCCGCTACCTGTTCTACCGGCAGAACAAGAAGGGCATCTTCGCCGAACGCTGGGTCCACGCCGGCGGCTGCCGCAAGTGGTTCAACGCCCTGCGCGACACCGTCACCTACGAGTTCAAGGCCATCTACCAGGCCAGCGAACCACGCCCAGAACTGACCACCACCGACATCCGCAGCGCCGAAGGAGGCACCCGATGAGCAAGCCGCAACGCCTGCCTGCAGCGCAGAGCACCCGCGCCCGCATCAACCGCGAGGAACCACTGGCCCTGTCCATTGGCGGCGCGCAGCTCTCCGCTTTCCGCGGCGACACCGTGGCCAGCGCCATGCTGGCCAACGGGCTGCGCAAGGCCGGCAACTCGCTGTACCTGGACCGCCCGCGCGGCATCTTCGCCGCCGGGGTCGAGGAACCCAACGCGCTGGTCACCGTCGGCGCCCGGCATGAGCAGGACATCGACGAGTCGATGCTGCCGGCCACCACCGTTGCGGTCACCGACGGGCTGGACGCCACCTTGCTTTCGGGCCTGGGCGTGCTGGACCCGGCCACCGATCCGGCCTACTACGACCACGTGCACGTGCACACCGACGTGCTGGTGGTCGGCGCCGGTCCGGCCGGCCTGGCCGCGGCCCGCGAAGCCTCGCGCTCAGGGGCCCGGGCGATGCTGCTCGACGAGCGCGCCGAGGCCGGGGGCACCTTGCTGGACACCGCCGGGGAGCAGATCGACGGCCTGGACAGCAGCCAGTGGATCGAGCAGGTCACCGGCGAACTGGCCGAAGCAGAAGAAACCACCCACCTGCAGCGCACCACCGTCTTCGGGTCCTACGACGCGAACTACCTGATCGCCGCGCAGCGCCGCACCGTGCACCTGGACGGCCCGTCGCAGCCCGGGGTGTCCCGCGAGCGCATCTGGCATATCCGTGCCCAGCAGGTGGTGCTGGCCACCGGCGCCCACGAACGCCCGATCGTCTTCGAGAACAACGACCGCCCGGGCATCATGCTCGCCGGCGCGGTGCGCAGCTACCTGAACCGCTACGGCGTGCGCGCCGGGTCGCGGATCGCGGTGGCCACCACCAACGACTCGGCCTACGAGCTGGTCGCCGAACTGGCGGCCAGCGGCGGGGTGGTTGCCGTGATCGACGCCCGGCAGAACATTTCGGCCGCCGCCGCGGCCGCCGTGGCCGAGGGAGTCACCGTGATCCCGGGTTCGGTGGTGGTGGATACCGAGGCGGATGCCGCGGGCGAGCTGTCGGCCATCGTGGTGGCCGAACTGGACGAACACCGCGAACTGGGGTCCACGCAGCGCTTCGAAGCCGATGTGCTGGCCGTGGCCGGCGGCTTCAACCCGGTGGTGCACCTGCACTCCCAGCGCCAGGGCAAGCTGGACTGGGATACCACCATCCACGCCTTCGTCCCGGCCGCCGCGGTGGCCAACCAGCACCTGGCCGGCGCGGTGACCGGGCGCCTGGATACCGCCAGCGCCCTGTCCACCGGGGCCGCCACCGGCGCCGCGGCCGCCACCGCGGCAGGATTCGCCACCGTGGCCCGCACCCCGCAGGCGTTGGAAACCGCGCTGGGCCAGACCCGTCCGGTCTGGCTGGTGCCATCGGCCAAGGGCGATGACGCCGCGAACTACACGGCCCACTTCGTGGATCTGCAGCGCGACCAGTCCGTGGCCGACGTGCTGCGCGCCACCGGCGCGGGCATGAAGTCGGTGGAGCACATCAAGCGGTACACCTCGATCTCCACCGCCAACGACCAGGGCAAGACCTCCGGTGTGGCGGCGATCGGCGTGATCGCCGCGGTGCTGGGCATCGAGAACCCGGCGCAGATCGGCACCACCACCTTCCGCGCCCCCTACACCCCGGTGGCCTTCGCGGCCCTGGCCGGGCGCAACCGCGGGCAGCAGCTGGATGCGGCGCGCATCACCGCGATGCACTCCTGGCACCTGGCCCACGGCGCGGCCTTCGAGGACGTCGGGCAGTGGAAGCGCCCCTGGTACTACCCGCAGCCGGGGGAAACCATGGACCAGGCGGTCTACCGCGAGTCCGCCGCGGTGCGCGCTTCGGTGGGCATGCTCGATGCGAGCACGCTGGGCAAGATCGAGATCCGCGGGGCGGATGCGGCCGAGTTCTTGAACCGCATCTACACCAACGGCTACACCAAGCTGAAGGTCGGCATGGGCCGCTACGGCGTGATGTGCAAGGCCGACGGCATGATCTTCGACGACGGGGTAGCCCTGCGCCTGGCGCAGGACCGCTTCTTGCTGCACACCACCACCGGCGGCGCGGGAGACGTGCTGGACTGGCTGGAGGAGTGGCTGCAGACCGAATGGCCCGAGCTGGATGTCGTGTGCACCTCGGTCACCGAGCAGCTGGCCACCGTCGCGGTGGTTGGGCCGAAGTCGCGCGAGGTGATCGCCAAGGTCGCCTCCACCGTGGACGTGTCCAACGAGGGCTTCAAGTTCATGGCCTTCAAGGACGTGGTGCTGGATTCCGGGATCGAAGCGCGCATCTCGCGCATTTCCTTCTCCGGGGAGCTGGCCTTCGAGATCGCGGTGCCGGCTTGGCACGGGCTGCGCGTCTGGGAAGACGTGTACGCCGCCGGCCAGGAATACGGCATCACCCCGTACGGCACCGAAACCATGCACGTGCTGCGCGCCGAGAAGGGCTTCATCATCGTCGGGCAGGACACCGACGGCACGGTGACCCCGCAGGATGCCGGCATGGAATGGGTGGTCTCCAAGGTCAAGGACTTCATCGGCAACCGCTCCTACTCCCGGGCGGACAACCTCCGGGAGGACCGCAAGCACCTGGTCTCGGTGCTGCCGGTGGACAAGTCCCTGCGGCTGCCCGAGGGTGCCGCGCTGGTGGCCGCCGACGCGATGGCCACCGAGGGCATCACCCCGATGGAAGGCTGGGTCACCAGCTTCTACGACTCGCCGGCGCTGGGACGCACCTTCGGCCTGGCGCTGATCAAGAACGGGCGCAGCCGCATTGGCGAAGTGCTCAAGACCCCGGTGGGCGGCCAGCTGGTCGACGTCGAAGTCTGTGAAACCGTGCTCTACGACCCGGAAGGAAGCCGTCGCGATGGCTAGCAACACCATGATTGACAGCGAAGTACGCCGTTCCCCGGCCCAGCACCTGGCCCAGGAAATGGAAGCGGCCAGCATCGCCGGCCGCGTGGGCCTGCGCGAAATCGCCTTCGCCACCCAGATCTCGCTGCGCTGCGCGCCGGGCAGTCCGGCGCATGCGGCGGGGGCCGCGGCCACCGGAGTGGGCTTGCCCGCCGCGGTGGGCCAGGTGGCCGGCGAGGCGCCGGGTACCGCGGTGCTGTGGCTGGCGCCGGATGAGTTCCTGGCCACCAGTGCGGAGAACGCCGAGCTGGCCGGGGCGCTGACCGCGGCCCTGGGCGAGCAGCCCGGGCAGGTGGTGGACCTCTCGGCCAACCGCAGCGTGCTGGAACTTTCCGGCCCGGATGCGCCGCTGGTGCTGCGCAAGAGCTGCCCGGCGGACCTGCACCCGCGCGCCTTCGGCGTGAACCAGGCGATCAGCACCTCGCTGGCGAATATTCCGGTGCTGCTGTGGCGCACCGGCGAGCAGAGCTGGCGGATCATGCCGCGTGCCTCGTTCACCGAGCACGCCGTGCGCTGGCTGCTCGATGCCATGGCAGAGTTCGCCGCGCCAGCGGTGCCATAGCCCGGCCTTGCGCGGTGCGCGCAGCGCACGGTGATCCTGCGCTAGCTGCCCTCGTCGATGGCCCGGTAGCGCTGCTGGGCATCAACCGATTCGACCGCGTCGAGATCCCGCAGCGCTGCGGCCACCTGCTCGCTGCCCTCGCCAATAATCTGGCCCAGGGCAGCGAGCACCTGCTTAACCTGCAGTCCGCGGGCTTGCAGCTGGTCAACGATGGATTCGGGGGCCACGGTGGCCACCACGGTGACCACGTAGATGTGCACCTGGACGTCGCACATCCTAGTGGCCTTCCGCCCCGGCCGGGGCTTGGGCCAGCCCGGCACCGGCATCCTCAGCAGGCAGCGCGGCATCGCGGGAGGTGGACAGGAGCTTGTCCCACAGCTCTTGGGCACGCAGCCCGGTGGATTCGGCCAGCAGCGCCGCCACGCCGGCCACATGCGGGGTGGCCATGGAGGTGCCGCTGATCGTGTTGTAGCGTTTTTCTCCCGGCCAAGCAGAATAGATGTCCACGCCGGGGCCGGCGATATCCACTGCGCCGCCCTGGGCATCCAGCGCCTGTGCCGAGAAGTCGGCGACGGCCAGGTGCGGATCCACGGCGGCCACCGCCATGATGTAGGGGCTGTTGGCCGGGGCGCCGACGAACCCCGGGTTCCCGGCGGAGCGCTGCGCGTTGTTGCCGGCGGCGGCCACGATCAGCGAACCCAGCTCCAGGGCGCGCCGGCCCGCGGTGACATAGGGCGGGTGCACGGTTCTCACGTCGGCACCCAGGGACATCGAGATGACCTCGCACTTGTTTTCCAATGCCCAGTTGATTCCGGCCAGGATCGTGGAGTCGGAACCCGATCCGTTGCTGCCCAGCACCTTTCCGGCGAAGATATTGGCCTCGGAGGCGACCCCGTAGCCCGGTCCCTGCTGCGGGTCGCGCGGACCGCAGGCGGTGCCGATGCAGTGGGTGCCATGCCCATGGCCGTCGTTGGCGTCCTCGCCATCGACAAAGGACTTGGCATCCACGGTGCGGCCGGCGAAATCCGGGTGCGCGCTGTCGAAGCCGGTATCCAGCACAGCCACGTTGATTCCCTTGCCCGTGTAGCTGGACAGCTCTGCGCCCACCGCTTGCAGGCCCCAGGTGAATTCCGCGGTGTCCGCGAACGGGGACTGGCCCGGGGCCTTGGCGGCATCGGGCAGAATCCGGTAGACCAGTTCCGGCACCACCGAGGCCGGCAGCCGATGCCCGGCGCAGCGCTGGCGGAAGTCCTCCAGCTGCTCGGTGCCGCTGGAGACCACCGCGATGCCCAGCATCGGGAAGTATTCGCTGGTGGAGTAGCCCTGTTCGGCCAGCAGCTGGGGCAGTTCGGTGTCGCGTTGGACTTGGGCCAGGCCAGGGGCGCCGGCAGCTGGCTGGTCGAAGACGAGCACGTAGCGGCCCGGGACTTCAGCGGCTTCGGTGCTTTGGTGGCGGGAAGTATGCATGGCTGGCTCCTTAGCTGGTTTTCCGGCATACGCCGGTGCGTGCTTGGCGAGTTACTTCGCACCCTACCCGCTGCGCCAGACGTTTAGCCCGGGGCGGTGAGGACTTTGCGCAAACTCCCATTCCCGGCTTCGCAAGCTTTTTATCGCAGATCAGCTTGCTTCTGGGCGCACAAGCTACAAGGGTGTAAAGCAGAAGGACAACAATGCAAGGAAGGTTGGAGACGATGACCCAGAAAATCGACGACTCGGACTCCGCGGAGTCCAACAGCGAGCTGCCAAGGCCGCTGGACGCGGAGCCGGAGGCATCCCCGCATACTGCGCCGATTCCGGTGCATATGCATATTGCAGAAAATGACACCGACGCGCAGATCACCGCGAAGCTGCGCCGGCAGGGCGTGCGCCTGGGCAAGGGCGGGATCGCTCCGGCGGTCTTCTGGCCGGCGCTGGTCGTGATCCTCGCGGTGGCCGTGTTCGCCATCGTGCTGCCGGATACCGCAAGCACTACGTTCAACGCGATGCAGAACTGGATCGTGACGAACCTGGGCTGGTACTACATGCTGATCATCGGCGGCTTCGTGGCTTTGGTGATCGTCATCGGCTTCTCCAAGCTGGGCCGGATCACCCTGGGCAATGACGGGGAGAAGCCAGAATTCGGGCTGTTCAGCTGGTTCGCGATGCTCTTCGCCGCCGGCATGGGCATCGGCCTGGTCTTCTACGGAGTGGGCGAACCGCTGATGTACGCCACCGTCGACCCGAAGCCCGGATGGGAAGGCACCGAAGGGGAACTGGCGGGCTTGGCCATGGCCCAGACCTTCATCCACTGGGGCTTGCATCCGTGGGCCATCTACGCAGTCATCGGCTTGGCCCTGGCCTATGCGATCCACCGCCGTGGCCGCCCGGTCTCCATCCGATGGGCGCTGGAACCGGTGCTCGGGGAGCGGGTCAAGGGCTGGCTGGGCGATGTGATCGACGTGCTGGCCATCTTCGGCACGGTCTTCGGCATCGCGACCTCGCTGGGCCTGGGCGTGCAGCAGATCAGCTCGGGACTGCAATCCATCGGGCTGGTGGATTCGGTGGACAACACGCTGCTGGTCATCCTCATCGTCGTGATCACTTTCCTGGCCACCATGAGCGTGGTCAGCGGCCTGGGCGCAGGCATCAAGTGGCTCTCGAACATCAACCTGTCCATGGCCGGGCTGCTGATGATCAGCGTGCTGCTGCTGGGCCCGACGCTGTTCCTCTTCCAGAACTTCGTGCAGTCCCTGGGCGTGTACCTGGCCAATTGGATGAACATGACCTTCGACGTCGGCGCCTTCCAGCAGGGCGAGGAAGCGCAGGCCTGGTTCTCCAGCTGGACGGTCTTCTACTGGGGCTGGTGGATCGCATGGGCCCCGTTCGTGGGCATCTTCATCGCCCGCATTTCGCGCGGCCGCACCGTGCGCCAGTTCGTTTTGGGCGTGCTGCTGGTGCCGACCATCGTCGGTTTCCTCTGGTTCTCCGTGATGGGCGGCGCGGGGCTGTACCGCCAGTTCTTCGGAGCGGGGGACATGGTCCAGGACGGGGCGGTTTCCGCCGAGGGCTCGCTGTTCCAGATCCTGCAGGACCTGCCATTGGGATCGATCCTCTCGGTGATGGCAATCATCCTGGTGGCGATCTTCTTCATCACCTCCTCGGACTCCGGGTCGCTGGTGGTGGACATGCTGGCTTCCGGCGGGCACCCGAACCCGCCGACCTGGTCCCGCGTGCTGTGGGCGGTGCTCGAGGGCTTGCTCGCCGCGGCGCTGCTGATGGCTGGCGGATTGCAGGCGCTGCAGGCCGGTTCGCTGGCCACGGCGCTGCCCTTCAGCATCATCATGATCATGATGGCGGTGGCGACCATCAAGGGGCTGCGCCACGAGAGCAAGACGCTGGAGATCATCGAGGCCAAGCTCCGCCTCGAGCGGGTCACCGAGCACGTCTCCGACGAGCTGTGGGCCACGCTCGAAGACCAGCCGGAGCTGCGCCGCTACGTCGATGACCGCATCGACTACCGGGTGACGCGCACCCGCGGTGCCTTTGGCCGCCGCGAGGAGAACGCAGACCGCGGGCGCCGGAAGAAGGACGGCGAGCGGTAGCACCCGCCAGGGCAGGCGGATGCCTGACAGCCGGCGAGCTGGCCGCAGGCAGCGGCCCGCTCGCCGGTTTCTTCTTTTCCCGGCAGTGAACTGGCCAGAGGTTGCCAAGCTGGCCATGGGGTGTGAGGATCAAAGTACATCGTCGTTGAGCAGTGGGGTGCAGCATGGAATCGATCGTTGTCCTTGGTGGCGGCCTGGCCGCCGCGAGCGTTGTCGGCGAACTGCGCGAGCTCGGCTACACCGGGGCGCTGAGCTTGGTCAGCGAGGAAACGCAGCTGCCCTATGAGCGCCCGCCGCTGTCCAAGGGGTTCTTGCAGGGCAAGGAGGAACCGGCGGACTTCACCGTCCATGACGCGTCCTGGTACGCAAGCCATGATGTCGCATTGCGCCTGGGCGTCGCCGCCACCAGCATCGAAACCGCCAAGCGGCAGGTGCTGCTGGCCGATGGCAGCGCACTGGACTACGACCAGCTGGTGCTGGCCACCGGTTCGCGGGCCAGCCTGGGCGGCCGAACCCCGATACCCGGTTACGACCTGCCCGCAGTGCACGTGCTGCGCACCTTGGACGATGCGAAGTCCCTGCGTGCGGAACTGGTCGAGGGCGCCCAGGTGGCGGTGGTGGGTTCGGGCTGGATCGGCATGGAAGTGGCGGCCGCCGCCCGCCAGCGCGGGGCAAGGGTGACTGTCTACTCGCCCTCCGAGGTCCCTTTGGCCAAGGTGTTCGGCGAACGGCTTGGAAATCACCTCTTGAAGCTGCACCAGTCCCATGGCGTGGACGTGCGCACTGCACGGGTGCACGGCATCGAAGAAGCCGACGGGCACCTGCAGGTGCTTTCCGATGCGGGCTCCTCGCGTGCCGATCTGGTGCTGCTGGCCATGGGCGCGCAGCCGAATGTGCAGCTGGCCGAGGCTGCCGGGCTGGAAGTGGACTCCGGCGTTGTGGTGGATGCCTCGCTGCGCAGCAGCGACGCGCGGATACTTGCCGTGGGGGACATTGCCCAGGCCTTCAACACCGCATTGCACAGGCAGCTGCGCGTCGAGCACTGGGATAACGCGATTCGCCAAGGCAAGCTGGCCGCGGCCACACTGGCCGGGGAGGAAAGGTCCTATGACTGGCTTCCCTACTTCTTCACCGACCAATTCGATCTCGGGATGGAATATGTCGGCCATGGTTCGCCCGAGGATACAACGGTGGTGCGCGGGGATATGGAATCCGGGGAGTTCTTCATGTTCTGGCAGGACGGGTCGGAAATCACCGCTGCGGCGAACGTGAACATCTGGGATGTCAATGGCACCCTGCGCGGTCTGGTGGGCCGGGAGATCGACGCTGACCGGCTCAGCGATCCTGCCATAGCGCTCAAGGATTTGTGAACCGCAGTTCCTTCGACCGGAACTGCCAACAAGGGAAGCAGGTAGAGCTGATGAGCACTATGGTCATGGGCGTGGAATCGGGCATGTCCCCGGCGGTATTTGCTGCGGCCGGTTCGCTGGCACGCGGGCTGAATGCACGATTGGTGTGCATCCACGTTGATTCCGGGCGCCTGATTACCGACAAGCTGTCCGAGGGCGACCTGCTGGCTTCGGCCAGCCCGGTCTCCGAGGAACTCGCCTGGGAAATCACCTCGGTGATTACCGGTGTCGAGCTCGAGAGCTATACCGTGGCCGGCGACCCTGCCAAGGTGCTGGCCGCGGTAGCCGAGCAGCTCGATGCGCAGATGATCGTCGTCGGCACCCGCCGTCCGGGGATCCGCAGCAAGATGGCCCAGCTGATGGACGGGTCGATCGCCGTGGCGCTGGCCCACAAGCAGCATCGTCCGGTGCTGGTGATCCCGCAGCAGCCTGCACAAGAGAACGAACTGCCCTGGGACTAGCTGGCTGGCTTCATCTCGAAGTACAAGTCCAGATGCAATTTTCAGCCGGGATTGAACAGGGCCTGGCAGTTCGGGCAGGAACTGGCATCGAGGTACTTCGCCGGGCTCAGCTGCGTGCTGCAGACCCCGCAGAGCACGGCGGGTTCATCGAACCGGTCCGCCGGCCACGGCGTTGCCTCGTGATCGGCCAGTTCGCCATGGCATAGGTGGCAGGGGTAGAAGGTGGCGCAGCAGTCGTGCTTCAGCGCGATCACATCGAACAAGGAGCGGTAGTGGGCGCAACGGGTTTGCGCATCCATGCGCACGCCTCGCAACGCCACCTCGTGCACGGGGTTTTCCCAAGCCGTCATCCTCGACCTTTCATGCAGCCGCCGCTGCGTGTGCAAAAATGCACGCTGAATGTGCAGAATCCGCCTCCCAGTATGCCTCGTTTCGCCTATCTTTCGCGATGTGATCTAGGCCATACTCGCTGATGAGGCCGGTTCCAAAGGGGGTACTGGCGTGGGCGGAAGGAACGCACAGTGGCAAGCGAAACGTCATCGAAGGCCGAGCGCAAGGGATTGCGCCGGGTCGTAGCAGCCTCCATGGCTGGCACCGTCGTCGAATGGTATGAATTCTTCCTCTACGCGACCGCGGCAACCCTGGTCTTCAACAAGATCTTCTTTCCGGATACCGGCAACGATCTGGATAACATCATCAAGGCCTTCCTGACCTACGCGGTCGGTTTCATTGCCCGCCCCATCGGCGGCATCGTCTTCGGCCACTTCGGCGACAAGTACGGGCGCAAGCACCTGCTGCAGGTGGCGATCGTGCTGGTCGGCGCAACCACCTTCCTGATGGGCTGCCTGCCCACCTTCGACTCCATCGGCTATGCCGCACCGATCCTGCTGATCGTGCTGCGCTTCGCCCAGGGCTTCGCCGTGGGCGGGGAATGGGGAGGCGCGGTGCTGCTGGTGGCCGAGCACGCGCCGAACAAGGAACGCGGCTTCTGGTCCTCCTGGCCGCAGGCCGCAGTGCCGGTGGGCAACCTGCTGGCCACCGTGGTGCTGCTGGTGCTCTCGGCAACGCTGAGCGAAGCGGCCTTCCTGGCGTGGGGCTGGCGCATCGGCTTCTGGCTCTCGGTGGTGATTGTGGTCGTCGGCTACTACATCCGCACCCGCGTTTCCGATGCCCCGATCTTCAAGGAAGCCAAGGCTGAGCTGGAGCAGAACGCGGCAGCCGGCTACGGCGTGGGCGAAGTCTTCAAGCGCTACCCGCGCGGGGTGTTCACCGCCATGGGCCTGCGCTTCGGGGAGAACATCATGTACTACATGGTGGTGACCTTCTCCATCACCTACATGGCCACCCAGCTGGACATGGACACCTCCACGATCCTTGGCCTGATGCTCATTGCCCACGTGATCCACGCGATCCTGGTGCCGATCGTCGGCCGTTTCACCGACACCCTCGGCCGCCGCCCGGTCTACGCCACCGGCGTGGTGCTCATGGCCGTCTGGGGCGTGGCGGCCTTCCCGCTGTTCAATACCGCCAACGATGCGGTCATCCTGGCCACCATCGTGCTGGGCTTGGGTGTGCACGCGCTGATGTACGCCGGGCAGCCGGCCATCATGGCCGAGATGTTCCCGACCCGCATGCGCTACTCGGGCGTTTCGCTGGGCTACCAGGTCACCTCGATCGTGGCCGGGTCCATGGCCCCGATCATCGCCACCTTCCTGCTCAAAGTCTACGGATCCTGGGTTCCGGTGGCCGGCTACATCGTGTTCGCCGCCCTGGTCACCCTGGTGGCGGTGTTCTTCATGAAGGAAACCAAGGGGCTGGACCTCGGCGAGATCGACGAGGCGGACCGGCTGGCAGTGAACGGCGAAAATGCCGCCCGCGATGAACTGAAGATGCAGAAGTAAGCCGCAAGATCCAGCACGACGCCGAAGGCCAGCTCCACGGACGGGGCTGGCCTTGGGCGTGTTCAGTGGCCTGCGGGCGGGCCATCGGCTTGCGCCGCCGTTGCCGATCTGCGAGTCTGGCAGCCAAGAAGGGCGGGGTTCGGTGGAAATCACCGTCCCCAGCATGATGCGATTGCGAGGTGCACGGGCAGATGGGAATCGAGTACCTGTTGGCGTTCCTGTTCGGTATTGGCTTCGTTGCCGCTTGCGCTTCATACGGGCGGCGCCGGAGCAGCAAGAAGAATAATGAAAAGTAGCCAAGGTTGCCCTCGGGGCTCTGGATGAAGCGGTGCAGGCTGCATATCTTCGGTGCCAGCGGCAGTGGCACCACGACCCTCGCGCGCGCCGTGGCCGATGCCTGGTCCGTGCCGCATGCCGATAGCGACGACTACTTCTGGGTTCCCACCGATCCTCCATACCGCGAGCAGCGTGCGCCGGCTGCCCGAACCATGCTCATGAACCAGGTCTTCGTTCCGCGCAAAGCCTGGGTACTGTCCGGATCAGTGCAGGGATGGGGAGAAGAAGTCCTGTCGCAATGCGATGCCTTCGTTTTCCTGACGCTGGATCCCCAAGTGCGCCTGCGCCGTCTTGCAGAACGCGAGAAGCAGCGCCTGAGCGGGCAATCCCTGGAACTCGGAGCCCTGGAACAATTCATGGCGTGGGCAGCTGGCTACGATGACCCGGACTTCAGCGGACGCAGCCGCGCCCGCCATGAGGCCTGGCTGGAGAACGAAGTCCGTCCGGTGCTCCGGCTGGACAGCGCCCGATCAGTGGCGCAGCTGCTGCAAGCCATCGTGGACTGGGAATCCGCCGGGCCACGGTGAACGGCGCCTAGCCGGAGGACAAGTTGTACGCCGGGAATGGCGGGATGAACCAGTCGCCGGCGGTGGCTGCATCATTGAGCGCGCGCACCGTTTCCTGGACCGCGCGGCTGCGCAAGGCTTCTTCGCGTCCCACCAGCCAGTACTCGGACTGGTAGGTGAACTGGTCATGGAGCACCGGAACCATATTCGGGTAGTGCTCCGAGAGGAAAGTGGGGAGCAAGCCGATGCCTGCATGGTTCATGGTGGCCGCATATTGCACCGCGATGCTGGTGGAGGAAATCGCGCGGTGCATTGGCGGCAAGGCGCCGGTGGCCTCGTCGAGCTTGTCCACCGTCAGCGCGGTGTCGATGTAGTAGTTCAGGCTATGCCCGGCCAGGTCGGCAACCTGTGCCGGGGTGCCGTGGGCTTCCAGGTATTCGGCCGTGGCGTAGAGCCGCAGCTCGTAATCCAGGAGTTTTGTGGAGGCCGCCTTGCGGACGCTGGGTTCGCCAATGACAATCTCCAAATCCATGCCGGTCCGCGTCTGCCGTGCACGGGTGGTTTCCGAAACGATCTCGAAGACCAGTTGCGGATGCTTTAGCTGGAGCTTTGCCAGGGCCGGAGCCGCCAGGTGGGCGCTGAAGGCGTCGGGAGCGGCGACGCGCACATGGCCGGCCAATGCACCGGTCTCCTTCTGGGAGCCGATGGCTTCCACGGCCTGCTCGATGGCTTCCGCGCTGGACATGGCCCGGCGCCCCAGGTCCGTCAGTTCCCAGCCGTTGGGAGAGCGCGTGAGCAGGTGGCCGCCCATGGCTTTTTGCAGTGCGTCGATGCGACGGGAAATCGTCGAGTGGTTCACCCCGAGAACATTCGCGGCGGCGGTGTAGCGGCCCAGGCGCGCAACGGTCAGCAGGGCAATGAGGGATTCGAGATGGCGGTAATCGATCTGACGGTCCATGGTCCACAGTCTGCCATGCCTCGTGTGCGCTAGCGCACACTAGGCCTGCGCAATTGGCGTGCCCCAGTGCATTGAGTCTGGCACGCCGCGCACCCTACGCTGGCCTGACAAGGACAATACTCAAGGACGAGGGGTGTGCAGATGAGCACGTACGCATGGATTGGCCTGGGCAACATGGGCGGACCGATGACCGCGAATCTGGTGGCCGCAGGGCACACCGTGCGCGGCTACGACCTGGACGAGCAGGCCTGCGCCGCCGCGGCCGACGGCGGAGTCCAGATAGCCGGATCGATCGCCGAAGCCATGGACCAGGCCGACGCCGTGTTCACCATGCTGCCCAAGGGAGCGCACGTGCGCGCGGTCTATGAGGGCGGCGCCGGCATCTGGGCCAACGCCAGCAAGGACATGCTGCTGCTGGATTCCTCCACGGTGGACATCGAAACTTCCCGCTACATCCACGCGGGCTCCGCGCAGCGCGGCCTGCACTTCGTCGATGCGCCGGTTTCCGGCGGCATCTCCGGGGCCGCGGCCGGAACCCTGGCCTTCATGCTCGGCGGGGCACCGGAACTGATGGAGCAGGCCACCGGATTCATCGCCCCGATGAGCGGGAAGACCATCGTCGCCGGGGGCCCCTCCATGGGCATTGCCGCCAAGATCTGCAACAACATGATGCTGTTCATCGACCTGATGGCCAGCGCCGAAGGCTCCCAGCTGGCCGAGGCCCTGGGCCTGGACCCGGAAGTCTTCTGGCAGATCGCCTCGGTCTCCTCGGGACGCTCCTGGGCGCAGCAGACCTGGTATCCGGTGCCGGGCATCATCGATACCGCCGCGGCGAACAACAACTTCGAGGCCACCTTCCGCACCGACTTGGCCCGCAAGGACATCGGGCTGGCCCTGGACGCGGGCGCAAGCACCGGGGTGCAGCTGCCGGCAGCCAGCTTGGCCCGCGAGCACTTCGACGAACTGATCGAGCAGGGGCTGGGGGACAAGGACTGCTCGCTGATCGTGAAGAACTTGTTGCCAGATGGTGCCGTGCGCGGGTGGAACCCGGAGTCGGCCGAGGCCAACCAGCCAACCGCGGGCTGAGCATGCGCCGGATCCATGCCGCGGTGCTTGAGCGCCGGGAGAACCAGCGGCCCTATGCCAAGCACCGGCCGCTGGCGATGCGCCAGCTGCAGCTCGAAGAGCCCGGGCCCGGCGAAGTGCTGGTGCGCATCACCGCGGCCGGACTGTGCCATTCGGACTTGTCGGTGATCGACGGGAACCGGCCGCGTCCGCTGCCGATGGTGCTGGGCCATGAGTCAGCAGGCATCGTCGAGCAGGTGGGTGATGGGGTGGATCTGGACATCGGCCAGCAGGTGATCTCGGTCTTCCTGCCGCGCTGCGAGAAATGCGAAGCCTGCGCCAAGGGCGGCAAGCTGCCGTGCAGCGCCGGCACCGCGTCCAATGGCGCCGGGACCCTGCTGACCGGCGCTCGCCGGTTGGCCCTCGACGGCCAGCCGGTCCATCACCACCTCGGTGTCTCGGCCTTTGCCGACTACGCGGTAATGGATGCGCGCAGCCTCATCCCGGTGGGCGCGGATGTTCCTGCTGAAGTGGCCGCGGTGCTGGGCTGCGCGGTGCTCACCGGCGGCGGTGCACTGCGCAATGCCGCCGGGGCAACCGGCGCCCAGGATGTTGCCATCGTCGGCCTGGGCGGGGTAGGCATGGCCGCCTTGCTGGTGGCCGCGGGGCAAAGGAGCACCGGCAGGATCCTGGCCGTTGACGCCAATGAGGACAAGCTGGCCACCGCGCTGGCATTGGGCGCCGATGAAGCCTTCACGCCGCAGGCCCTGGGGCAGCGCACCGCCGAAATCGTGATCGAGGCCGCGGGGCATCCGCGTGCCTTCGAAACCGCCTTGCAGGCCACCGGCGTGGGCGGAACCCTGGTGACCGTGGGGCTTCCGGCTCCGGGCGCGATGAGCAGCATCGAGCCCCTGGGCCTGACCGCAGGAGCACGCACGATCATCGGCAGCTACATGGGTTCTGCCCTGCCGAAGAAGGATATTCCCTACTACGAGCAGCTCTGGCGCTCCGGCAAGCTCCCTGTGGAGAAACTCGTGGAAACCAGGCCGCTGGCCGAGGTCAACGACGCCCTGGATGCACTAGCCGAGGGACGGTCGGTGCGCCAAGTTCTGCTGCCCTGAAATCAGGGCAGAAGGCCAGTAGGATTGGTGGGTGACTGATTCCACTGCGGGGCCCCGTGCCCTGGCAACGCTGACTGACATCCGGGTATTCGATTACCTTTGCCAAGCCCCGGCGACCCGTACCCAGATCGCTGCGGATCTGGGGATCTCCAAGCCCACCGCATCGCAGGCGATCTCGCGCCTGCAGGAGAACGGCCTGGCCTCGGCCATCGAGCGGGACAACGAGCCCAAGCGCGGCCGCGTTCCCGAGCACTATGCGCTGGACAGCGGCTTCGGCCACCTGCTGGCACTGTGCCTGCAGGCAGAATTCCTGCAGGTCCGCGCCACCGACTTGGCCGGAAAGACGCTGGTGGACCGCTTCTACCCGCTGACGGCGCAAACCACCGCCGCGCAGGTAGAGCAAATGGGAGCCCGCGAGATCTCCCGCGTGGCCGCTGAGCTCGGCTCCCCATTGCTGGCCGGGGCCGTGAGCCAGTCAGCCCCGGTGCAACGCGATGGCGGGCTGCGAGTCCTGGCCACCCCGATTTTCCCTTCCTCCGGGGCCAACCTTGCCGGCCAGTTCGCCGGCGGGGTTCCGGTGCTGCTGGATAACGACGTGAATTGGATGGCCCTGGCCGAAGCCGGGGAGCTGGCCGGTTCCTTGATGATGATCTACATCGGTTCCGGCCTGGGCGCAGGCCTGGTCATCGACGGTGCGCTGCACCGCGGCAAGCACGGCACCGCCGGCGAGCTGGAGACCCAGCTGGTAGGCACCGCGAACCTGCGCGATGCGCTCGGCGAGGCCGGGATGTTCCAGACCCGCGTGCTCTGGGAAAAACTGGCCGATGAACGGAACTGGCCAGCCTTCCTGTCCCCGTTCGGCCGTGTCCTGGCCAACCTGATCGGCTTCGTCGATCCGCAGCGAGTGGTGGCCATCGGCCCGGGGCTCACGCCTCAATTGTGCGCGGCGCTGGAAAGCGAACTGAACAGCTTGCTGCCCCAACCGGTTCATGTTCAGCTTTCCACCTTGGGAACCGAGGCCGCGGCACGCGGCGCTTTGGCCGGCGCCCGGGAGCTGGCCTTGGCCAACTTATGGGAAAACTACCGGGTACGTTGACCAAAGTGATCCAAGCTATATATTGTAAAGAGTCCTTAAAATTTTATTTGCTTCACCGGGGAGACCACTGATGGCACCATCTGACGCATCGGCATCCACGTCGCAGTTCGCTGCCATCGGGCTTGATCTGGGCGGCTCGTCGATCAAGTACGGATTGGTTGGAACCGACGGCAAGCTTGTTGAGAGCACCTTCAGCAAGGCAGCTACCCCTGAGGGCGCGCATCCGGATGCTGTCGCCCAGGTGATGGCGGGCATCGTTGCCGACCTGCAGGAGCTCACCGGCGACGAGCTGGCAGGAATCCCCGCTGGCGTCACCGTGCCTGGCATCGTCATCGACGGCGTCGTGCACTCGGCGGCCAATATCGACAAGGCCTGGATCGGCTTGGATGCCACCGCCAGCTTCAGCGCGATCCTGGGCCGCGACGTCTTTGTGCTCAACGACGCGGATGCCGCCGGCGTGGCCGAGGTCTACGCGGGTGCCGGAGCCGAGCAGGGCAAGCCCGTCAAGGGCAGCACCTTGCTGCTGACCCTGGGCACGGGAATCGGCTCGGCCTTCTTCCGCGACGGCGTGCTCTTCCCGAACGTCGAATTCGGCCACCTCGAAATCGACGGATTCAATGCCGAGAGCAAGGCCGCCGCGCGAGTCATGCACGAGGAAAACCTCAGCTGGGAGCAGTACATCGCCCGCCTGCAACGCTACCTGTCCCACGTGGAATTCCTGTGCAGCCCGGATTTGATCATCATTGGCGGAGCGATCTCGGAAGACCACGAAAAGTTCCTGCCGCAGCTGGAACTGCGAGCCAGGATCGTGCCTGCCCAATTCAACAACGCCGCCGGGGTCTTGGGCGCTGCGCACCGCGCGCTGAAACCCGGCAACTAGGAACCTATGCATACGATTGACCCGAAGGCCCAGATCAAGCTCGTCGCCGTTGACATGGACGGCACTTTCCTGGACGGCGAAGGCAAGATCCCCGAGGCATCGTGGGCTGTGATCGACAAGCTCCAGGCCCGCGGCATCAAGTTCGTGCCAGCTTCCGGGCGCCAGTTCGCGACCCTGCGCGAGCAGTTCGCCACCTTGGGGGAGATCGCGATCATTGCCGAGAACGGGACCGTCGTGATGCACGGCGAGAACGAGATCTACTCCAACATCATCGACCCGCCATCGGTAGCCGCCGTCATCCAGGCCGTGCGCGGGCAAGCCGCACTGGATGCCGGATTGGTGCTGTGCGGACGCCGCACCGCCTATGTGGAGCGCGCCGATGAACGGTTTGCCAACGCCGTGGCCCCGTACTACCGCGCCGTGCAGGTGGTTGAAGACCTGGCCCAGGTCGAGGACGAGATCATCAAGATGGCCGTCAACGTCGGGACCGGCGCCGTGCAGGAAATGGCGGCAGCGCTGCACGTGCCGCTGCAGGTGGTGATCTCCGGCAGCCACTGGGTGGATGCCATGAACCACGGCGTGCACAAGGGACTGGCCCTGGCAGCCTTGCAGGACAAGCTGGGAATCAGCGCGGATGAAACGGCAGTTTTCGGCGACTACCCCAATGACCTGGAAATGATCAAGGCCGCCACCTACTCCTTCGCCATGGCCAATGCGCATCCGGTGGTGGCAGAAGCCGCGAACTTCACCGCGCCTTCCAACCTCGAGCACGGTGTGCTGCAGGTGCTCGGCGCCTACCTCGATGGGCGTACCCGGCTCTAGCCAAACCGGCAAGAACATTCCGAAGGCCCGGGCGGAAGGAGTGTTCCTCCACCCGGGCCTTGGCATGCCGCCGGCGGCGCGATCGACTTGGGAACCGGAGTCCGCTACCTGGCCAGGTAATGCCCCAGGCCCGCCAGCGCGGCGCGAACCCCTGTTGCCAGGGAAAGCTCGTAATCAGGCAGGAAATACGGCGAGTGGTTCACCGGTGGCGCCTCGTCACGGGGCAGGAACCCGCCGAAGAACCAGTAGACGTACGGCACCGAAATCTCATCTCCCAGAGCCCCGAAATCCTCGGATCCCATGGCAGCGGGCAGGTCGACAACTTTGCCTTCCCCGAGTTCCCGGCTCAAAGCCTCCTTGACCTGCTCGGTGTGGCCCGGATCATTGTGCAGCTTGGGGAAGGAATTCAGCGTTTCGATCTCAGGTGCCGGAGCATTCGACGCGGCGGCTTCGGCGCTCACTATGCGTGAGACCCCATCCAGGATTTGGGTGCGGGTCTGCTCATCGAAGGTCCTGATGTTCAAGGTGAATTCGGCGCGATCCGGGATGATGTTCTCCTTCAACCCGGCGTGGAACGAGCCGCAGGTGAGCACCGCAGGAGTCTGAGGGTGCAATTCCCGCGAAACCAGGCTCTGCAGGCGCGTGATCGTGTGCGCGCCCTGGACGATCGGGTCGATGGAGTCTTGCGGCTGTGAGCCGTGGGACTGCTTGCCGTGCAGCGTCACCTTCAGCGAATCAGCCATTGCCATGGCGGGGCCGCTGGTCAGGCCCACCGAGCCCGCGGCGAAAGGAAAGACATGCTGGCCGAGGATGACCGAGGGTACCGGGGCCTTGTCCCACAATCCGTCTTCGAGCATGGCCCTGGCACCAGCGCTGGTTTCCTCGCCGGGCTGGAAAATCCACACGATGGTTCCGTTCCACGCCCCCGTCTGCTCGGCGAGCCGGGCAGCGGCGGTCAGCGCCGCGGTGACATGGGTGTCGTGACCGCATCCGTGCATGACCGGGACGTCAGTGCCATCGGCCAGCTGGCCGCGAGCTTCCGAAGCATAACTGGCTCCGGTATCTTCCGCGATGGGCAGGCCATCGGTATCGGCGCGGAAGCCTACCACAGGCCCCTCGCCATTGCGTTGGATGCCGACGACGCCGGTACCGCCGCAGACGAAGTTCTCGATTCCCATGGTGTCGAGTTGCTTGCCGATATAAGCGGCGGTCGCGCGTTCCTGCATTGACAGTTCGGGATTGGCATGTAGGTGGCGATACATTTCGTGCATAAGCTCGGCTTGCTCGCCAGTCAGGACGGTTTGCAATGCGCCAGCGGGTTGGGTATTCAAAGTGACTCCTTTAGTCAGCAACGGGCGTGTGGACTGCTTTGCGATCGCGCACGATCCACGAAACGATGATGGAGAAGAGCACAACCAGGGCTGTGCCGAACAGGGCCAAGGATGGAACCAGCGGGATGACCACGAAATACATGGTCAGCGACAGCACGATGGCAACTATGGTCGGGCGAACCTGCTTCATGGCGACGATGGCCTGGACAAGTACCGCTCCCATCAGGGAGGGCAAGATGTAGATTCGGGCTACCTCGATCATGTCGTTTGGAATGATCGAGACCAGCCAGGACCCGAAGATCCCCACGAAGACCAGCAGGCTGGTCAGGTGGACGGTGGCCGCGCCGCCGATGGCCATCACCGAGGCCAGATCGCCGCGCCTGGTGCCGGGCTTGGCGTTGATCGCGGACTGGGCCACGATGGCGGCAGGCAGCAGCTTGTTGGAGATATTGCCGATCATGAAGGCCTGGTACATAGCTGCCGAACCCAGGATCGGGAAATAAGTCAGTGGTTCGACAAACCAGAAAATTCCGAAGGTGGCCGCAACGGCGGCGAAGGCGACCCAGATCATCGAAGGGCTGATGTCGAGGTCCGTGAAGAATACGAGGTAGATCGGGCCGAGCAGCGAGAGGATCAAGCCGGCTGTCATGGTCAGTGAACCGTAGCGTGTGGTCTGCTGCTCGAAGCGGGCCATCGAGGCGTCCGCAGTGGTCATTGCTGGTGAGCTCATGGGTTCTGTCCTTTCTAATTCGCTATGCGGTGTGCATCAGGTAGCCGGCGGTGATCGAGATTAGGATCGCGAATCCCAAGGCCCATTCCTTGAGCCATTTGGCTTGGAGCACTTTGGCCAAGAAGAGGAACAAAGCCATGGAGGCTGCCGAGATCAGCACCAGCGTCATGTGGATGCTGGACTTGGGAATTTCGGCGATGGTCAGCATGCTGAACGCTCCGAGCAGGGCTGCGGTGGGGATCAGGGCCATGGCCGCTGGGTTGCGCTTGGCCAAGGACTTGCCGCCGCGTTTCAGGACCGGGGTCAGCAGCAAGGTGCAGAGCATCCACATGCCTCCCGATAGGCTCATGGCCATGAAGGCCACGGCGAAAACTTGTTGGGTGTAGGTATCCCCGCCGAGCATCGAGCCCATGGATTGGGCTGCCAAGTTGGCGCTGGCCGTTTCCGTGGAGGCCGAGCCGATCAGCCCGATGCGGACAAGAACGGCTGGCGTTCCGAACAGAGCCAGTAATGCGATGGCGACCAGCACCACCGAGAGGGATGGCCCGATCGAGGCGACGGCACCGGCGCGGAAGGCTTCCTTGACTTCGCGGACGGGCATATCGACATGGGGTGCTGCGGCCTTGGCAGCACGGACATAGAGAATGGTCTGGACGAAGATCACGGCGAAGACGCCCAGAGCGCAGAACCACAGGAAAGGGCTGTTGGCGACGGCCCAGATGTCAGTTGAAACTGGATCGCCGGCTGCAAGGGGGAAATGCATCGGAACTCCTTCGATATTCACCAGCATGATGTGATGCCGGTCTCATTGAATTCAAGGTTCCTCCTATTGGAGGCCCTCGGCAAGGAATGTCGGAATTAGCCATATTTATGGCGAGATCCCCCAAAATGGCGAGTTTTCTTGAGGAGTATTCCATTTGCGGTCAACGTAGGCGGAAGATTGTGACACATATCGCAATGCAGTCATCCTTTAGAAAGGCACGGCCATGAACGAGATCCAGCAATTGAGCGCCACGGAGCTCACGGCAAAGATCCGCAAGCGCGAGTTGTCGGCGCGTGAGGCCTTGGAGAGCCATATCCAGGCAATCGATGAAGTTAACGCCCAAATCAACGCCGTGGTCATCACGGATTTCGAACGCGCGCGAATCCTCGCTGCTAAGGCCGATGAAGCCACGGCGGGAAACGAGCCGACTGGAGTGCTCCACGGTCTGCCGATGACGCACAAGGACACGTTCAACACCGCCGGCTTGCTGTCCACCCAGGGGTCGCTGGCATTAAAGGACAACGTCCCAGAGCAGGACGACTTGCAGATCGCCCGACTGGCAGCAGCAGGCGCGATCAGGACGGGGAAGACCAATGTCCCGGAATTCGGAGCCGGATCGCATACCTTCAATGAATTGTTCGGCACCACGACGAATCCCTATGCGGTGGATCGATCGGCCGGAGGCTCCTCAGGCGGCGTAGCCGCCGCGGTCGCCGCTAGGATCCAGCCGCTCGGTGACGGCTCAGACATGGGCGGTTCGCTGCGCATTCCGGCCAGTTTCTGCAATGTCATTGGTTTCCGGCCCTCCTACGGGGTCATCCCGCTGGAGGCGGAATCCAATGCCTACTCCTGGCTGGCCCGTTCGGGACCGATCGCACGCACGGTGGAGGATATCGCGCTGTTCATGCGAGCCAGCGCAGGTGACGACAGGCTTCCGACCCCGAACAAGCTCTCAGCCAGCGATTTCGGCACTCCCGAACCAGAATCGCGCGGAGTCCGCATCGGCTATAGCTTCGATTTCGGGATCGGTGTTCCGATCGAGCGCGAGGTCGTAGAGGTATTGCATCGCCAACTCTCGGTTTTCGAGGCCGCTGGCGCAATTGTCGAAGAGGCGTGCATTGACTTTACCGATGCCGACGAAGTCTTCGGCAACACCAGGGCCTTCGATTTCGCCACTAATCTTGGCGGACTAGTGCGGAGCCACGGCTCGCTGATCAAGCCCGAGGTCCTCTGGAATGTCAAGAAGGGGACGGACCTCGACGGAGAAGCCATGATTTCGACGATGGCGGCCCGAACCCGGCTGGAACGAGCAGTTCAGCGCTACTTCTCGCGCTACGATCTGTTCCTCTCCCCGGCAACCCAGGTCTTGCCCTTCGACGCAGCGCAGCGCTGGCCTGAGCAAATCGCTGGAACCCGCGCCGAGACCTATCTGGACTGGATGCGATCTGCCTGCCTGCTCTCGGCCACGAGCCTGCCGGTCATCGCCATGCCAGGAGGCTTCACCGAGTCCGGGCTTCCGGTGGGATGGCAGCTGGCGGCGAATCACTACAAGGACGCCCAGCTGCTCAATTGGGCTGCCGGCTACGAGGAGCAGAACCGCTTCGCGGACGTGATGCCGGTTCTGGCCACTGATCCGCAGTCGGTGGCCGTCAATGCAGTCAAGACCGCCAGCGCCTGATACCGGAATTCTAGAGAGGCAAATATGAACAAGGAACAGCACAGCACCGGACCGCTGTCCGGGTACACCGTCATCGACTTGTCGCGGGCCTTGGCTGGACCGCATGCCACGATGATGCTTGGCGATCTGGGAGCCCGAGTAATCAAGGTGGAAAATATCCAGGGCGGCGATGACACCCGAGGCTGGGGTCCGCCCTTCGTCGGGCCGGAGGAGGACCGCCAATCGACCTATTTCCTCTCGTGCAACCGCAACAAGGAATCCATTGCCCTGGATCTGAAGAGCCCCGACGGAATCCAGACCCTGCGCAGCCTGCTGACGCAGGCCGATGTCCTGGTAGAGAATTTCCGCCCCGGAGTGTTGGACCGGCTCGGCTTCGACGATGCAGCCCTGCAGATGATTAACGGAAAGCTCGTAACCCTCTCGATTTCCGGCTTCGGCCATGACGGCCCTGAAGCCTGGCGCAGCGGATACGACCAGATTCTGCAGGGCGAGGCCGGGCTGATGTCGCTGACCGGTTCCGGACCGGAGGACCCGCAGAAAGTCGGCGTTCCCATCGGAGACCTGCTGGCCGGGATGTACGGATCCTACGGCGTGCTGGCGGCCCTGCTGGAACGCGAGCGCACGGGCAGAGGCCAGCATGTGCGCACCTCGCTGCTCGCATCGATCATCGGAGTGCATGCCTTTCAGGGCACCCGCAGCACGGTTGCAGGACAGGTTCCGCGCGCCCAGGGCAACCACCATCCATCCATCGCGCCCTATGGACTGTTCCGCAGCGCCGATGGCTTTGTGCAAATTAGCGTGGGCAGCCCGAAGCTCTGGGATTCACTGGTGGCGGCATTCCAGCTGCCAACCGAGGGGTTCGAAACCAATGAGCATCGCGTCGAACGGCGTGACGAGCTCATCGAAGCCATCGAAGAAAAGTTCAAGCGCCACGGTACCAGCCAGCTGCTGGAAATGCTCGGTGAAGCCGGCGTCCCTGCCGGCATCGTCAGAACCCTGGATGAGGTGTACGAATGGGACCAGGTGCGCTCGCAAGGCCTGGCATTGAATGTCCAGCACCCGTTGCTAGGGGAGCTGACCCTCCCAGGCGCGCCGCTGCGGTTCTTCGAGGGCGGCAAGGAAGTCACCCGGACCGGGCACTCCGCTCCGCCACTGCTTAACCAAGACGAGCAGCGGATCCGGGAATGGCTCAAGACCCGCGCGCAGCAGGCGGTGCGTTGAGTATGGTGCAGGAGAAAATCGAGCACATCAGTGCACAGCACATGATCGACCAGGTGCTCGATGCGGGCAGCTACGAGAGCTGGGATGAGCCGGCGGATTATTCATTTGCCGATGACGCCTACCGGACCCAGCTGGAAGAAGCGGCGCGTCGTTCGGGGGCCGACGAAGCTGTGCTAACCGGCTCCGGCACAATCAATGGCCGGGAAGTGGCCGTCGTCCTCTCCGAATTCGGATTCCTGGCCGGATCAATAGGCCAGGGCACCTCCCGCAGGATTGCTTCGGCATTCGAAAAAGCCGCCGCATTAGGACTGCCGGTACTGGCTTCCCCGGCCTCGGGCGGAACCCGGATGCAGGAGGGAACCCCTGCGTTCGTGTCGATGGTGCACATCACGGCCGCGGTTAGGGCGCATTCTGCTGCCGGGTTGCCATACCTGGTGTACCTGCGGCATCCCACCACCGGAGGGGTCATGGCGTCGTGGGGATCCACCGGGCACATCACCATCGCCCAGCCCGGTGCCCTGCTGGGATTCCTTGGTCCGCGCGTGTACGAGACCATCTACGGCAAACCCTTCCCGCAGGGAGTGCAAGTCTCCGAGAATCTCCAGAAGCACGGCCTGATCGACGCCGTGGTCCCGGTCCATGAGCTGGGCGGGCTGGTCAACCGGGTGCTGGCAATCATCGCCCCGGGAGATCCGATCGACTCGATTGCCGGCTACCCCTTGGCAGATGACCGGAGACTCACCGAATCCCAGGTGTGGGATGCCATACTCGCCACGCGCAAATCCCGACGCCCCTCGGTGCGCCACGTCATCAAGTACGCCGCCAGCGATGCGTTGCAGCTTTCCGGGAGCGCCGAAGGGGAAAGCGATCCGCGTATGTACCTGGCGCTCGCGCGCTTCGGGGGCCAGCCGGCGGTGGTCATCGGCCAGGACCGGTCGCGGATAGACCACTCCGAAAACCTCGATCCGCTGGGGCCTGCCTTCCTGCGCGAAGCCCGGAGGGGGGCGCTGCTGGCACAGAATCTGGGCATAGCGATGCTCACCGTGATCGACACCGAAGGAGCGGCGCTGAGCCGTGAGGCCGAGGAAGGCGGCATGGCCGGGCAGATTGCCCGCTCGCTGAGCACCTTGGTGGGCATTGGCGTTCCGAGCGTTTCGCTGCTGCTGGGCCAGGGCACCGGAGGCGGCGCACTGGCCTTGCTGCCGGCTGATATCTCCATAGCCGCAGCAAACTCCTGGCTCTCCCCGTTGCCGCCGGAGGGAGCCAGCGCGATCATGTACCGGGACACGGAGCACGCCGCACCGTTGGCTTATGCCCAGAAAACCGATGCATACTCGCTGCGACGTGCGGGGATAGTACAGGTGATCGTCCCCGAGGAGTATGATGTGACCACCGCTCCGAAGCGCTTCTCGCTGGAAGTCGGAGCGGCAGTGTCCACGGCGCTTGCGCAGCTTGCGGCGACAGATGCCGCGCAGCTGCCTGGCCGGCGCGCGCTGAAGTATGCATCGATTGGCCGGCCGAAAACGGCCAACCAGGAGGTGCGGGACGCCGCTGGATGACTAGAACAGAGGAACGGATGATCGAGCTGAGCACGGTGCAACGCCGCATCATTGCCGCCCTCCAAGTGGACGGGCGAGCCACCTGGCGGAAGATAGCTGCCGTGCTTGACCTGCCTGAACGCTCGGTCGCCCGCCATGGCGCGTGGCTGCTGGAGAATGGGCTGGTTACGGTTGCGGCGATCCGCCACCGCGAGCATTCGCTGCTGATCGCGTGCACTTGCGCCCCGGGCACCGGGCGGATTGCCAGTGAATCCTTGTCTTCCCGGCCGGATACCAGCTTTTCCTACCAGGTCACTGGCCGGGAGGATCTCGTCGTGGAAATGCACTACAACGGAGATGTGACCGAAGTGCTCTCGCTGGAACTGCCTGCTACGCCGGGGGTCTCGTCGATTGTCGTGTATCCGGTGTTGAAGTACTTCAAGACGATCCGCGGGTGGCGCCTGGGATCCTTGAAGCCCGCAGAAGAGCTTGCCTTGCAAAAGGACCCGGATGTCACGAGCTGGCGCATCCAGCCGAACCTCAACTCCAAGGACGAGCAGATCATCGATGCTTTGCACGATGACGGCAGAGCCAGCTTCGAGTCGATTGCCCGCCGGGTGGCGATGAGCGAGACCTCTGTTGCGCGGCGGATCGATTGGCTCCTATCCACCGGGCAGATCGCCATTCGCGCCCTGGTTGAGCCCCTGGCCGTGGGGTTGCCGGTCGAGGCATTGCTCTGGGTTTCGACGACGCCATCCCAAGTCGAAAAATTGGGCCAGCGACTCGCCACCCGACCGGAAGTTCGCTATGCAGCGGCCGTGGCCGGGGATTGCCAGTTGGTGGTCGACGTGACGGTGGCCAACCAGGCCGAGCTCTATGACTTCATTTCCCACAGCGCCTGGGGGAACTCGATGCTGCAAGTTAAGGCCTCTCTGGTGGTTAGCGCCCGCAAACGCGGTGGGCGGCTGATCAGTAGCTGAACCAGACCAGGAAACCGCGTCGTGCAGCACCAGAATTCAACTGGAGTCCAACTCGTCTTTGGCCGCTGTTCGCCGCTGGGCCCAGGAAGGTGAACGGCAGGTGAACACTTCGCCGTAAGGCGATAATAATGCGTAATATCGCCTCAAGGGTTCGGAACCGCTTCGGAAGTGGCATAGTCTCACGATACCGAGCGGCATGGCTTCGCTCGCGCTGTTAACAACCAGTTAACGCTGCAGGGGTGAAAGGAATACCGGCAACCGTGAGCAAGAGGTTGACCTACGGGACGAACCAGGGAACGGCTACGCCTGAAAGCGCGTGGCGCAAACGCAAGGACGCGTGGGAGCACTTGGGCTATGTGCTCAGCGAGATCTCTTCTGAATACCAGGAGGAAGACCGCCGCACGGAGCATGAGCTGGAAGCCGGCCGGTTGCTGGGGCTGCTGGCAGCCATAGAACCGTACTGGGCGAATCCCGGCATCGAATACTTCAACGAGGTTTCCCGGCTCATGTCCGGCGGGCAGTACGAAGATGCGATGAAGCTGGTCTACCAGGCGAACCAGACCTTCAGGACGCTGACCCAGTACATTGACCTTGAAGGCCATGACGAGGCGGAACAGGATCCATCCCAGCTGGGCAACGGTGCACCTGGCAACGCCAGGGTGCAGGCCCCGATGGTGGAAATCCTGTTGGTGGATAATGGCCCGGCGGAGGAGATCGAGCTTTTCAAGGAAGAAATCGCCGAACAGCGCCAGCGCACCGATCCGTTCCACTACAACTTCGTGGTGGTGCCCAGCGTGGAAGACGCCCTGGCCGCGATCCTGATCAACCCCGGCATCCAGTCCGTCGTGCTGACCGCCCGCTTTGATGTGCGCACGCGTCGCCGGCTCTCCTCGACGCTCAAGAATTTCATAGCCCGGCGGATGGAAGGCTACTTCCAATCCACCAGGCAGATCCAGGGCCTGCTGGACCTGGAAAATATCCTCGATGAACTGCGCCCCGAAGTCCCGGTGTACCTGATCGCCGGGGTCGCCCTGGAATCCATTGCCCACGAGATCACCGGGCGTTTCCGCCGGATCTTCTCGCGCAATGACCGGATGGACCTGCACCTGTCGATTGTCTCGGAAGTGCTCGAACGCTACCAGACCCCGTTCTTCAACGCCCTGCAGAAGTACGCCAAGCGGCCTGGCGGGGTCTTCCACGCCATGCCGATTTCCCGCGCAGGTTCGGTGCAGAACTCTCCCTGGGCCAGGGACCTGGTGGACTTCTATGGCAAGAACCTGCTGCTGGCCGAAACCTCGGCCACCTCCGGCGGGCTCGATTCCCTCTTGGACCCGCAAAGCTCCATCAAGAAGGCCCACGAGCTGGCGGCCCGGGCTTTTGGCAGCCACCGCACCTACTTCGTCACCAATGGCACTTCGACCGCCAACAAGATCGTGCACCAGTCGATTCTCGCCCCGGGGGACATCGTGCTGGTGGACCGCAATTGCCACAAGTCCCACCACTACTCGCTGGTGCTCGCCGGGGCGAACGTGAGCTACCTGGAGGCCTACCCGCTCAACGAGCATTCGATGTACGGGGCGGTGCCGCTGGAGGAGATCAAGGGACGGCTGTTGCAGCTGCGCCGCGAGGGCCTGCTGCACAAGGTCAAGATGCTCACCTTGACCAACTGCACCTTCGACGGGATCATCTACGACCCGCGCCGGGTGATGGAAGAATGCCTGGCCATCAAGCCGGATCTGGTGTTCCTCTGGGACGAGGCCTGGTTCGCCTTCGCAGGATTCCACCCGGTGTACCGCCAGCGCACCGCCATGACCGTGGCGGCCGTGCTGGAAAAGCAGCTGGAAACCGCGGATTACCACCAGCGCTACGCCGCGCAGCGTGCGGCCCTTCCAGCACCGGGCACCATGGAGCACCCGGAGAATGACCAGGCCTGGCTGGAGACCCGGTTGATTCCGGATCCGGAGCAGGTCCGCTTGCGGGTGTACTCCACCCAGTCCACGCATAAGACCCTGACCTCCTTGCGCCAGGGCTCGATGATCCACATCTACGACCAGGACTTCGCGGTGCGCAACCTCAACGCCTTCCGCGAGGCCTACATGACCCACACCTCCACCTCGCCGAACTACCAGATCCTCGCCTCGCTGGATATCGGCCGGCGCCAGGCCGAGCTGGAAGGCTATGCGCTGGTGCAGCGCCAGGTCGATTTGGCGCAGTCGATTTCGCGGGCCATGGCGCGCAACGAGCTGCTGGGCAAGTATTTCAAGATCCTGCATTCGACGGACCTGATCCCGCAGAAGTACCGCCAGTCCACCACGCAGAACCCGGTGCGCGACGGGCTGGCAGCCTGGGACGAAGCCTGGGCGGAAGACGAGTTCGTGGTCGACCCCTCGCGCCTGACCCTGGACATCAGCCGCACCGGCGTAGACGGGGACACCTTCAAGCACGAGTACCTGATGGATGGGCATTCGATCCAGGTCAACAAGACCAGCCGCACCTCGGTGCTGCTGATGACCAATATCGGCACCACCCGTTCGGCCGTGGCGCACCTGATCGAGGTGCTGGTGAAGATCGCCGAGGAACTGGACCGCAAACGCCGCCTGGATGGGAGAGTGCTGGCACTGGGCAAGAAGCCTGCGGCCGAACAGATTCCCTTGCCGGATTTCAGCGCCTTCGCTCCTGAATTCGCAGGAGGCGGCGGAAGCGGGGACATGCGCTCGGCCTACTACCTGACCTACCAGGACCCGGCGACGCATTTCCTGTCCTCCGCGCAGATCCGCACCCAGCTGGTGAACGGAGAACGCGTCGTGTCGGCGGTATTCGTCACCCCGTACCCGCCGGGATTCCCGGTGCTGGTCCCCGGCCAGGTCATTACCCTGTGCATTCTGGATTACATGGACCGGCTCGATACCAGAGAGATCCACGGCTACCACCAGGACCTGGGCTACCAGGTGTTCACCTGCGAAGCCCTGGAACAGGTCGCGGAGCAGCAGTCCTGAGCGCGAAGAGCGGCTTGCCTTGAACGCAGCTTGCGGACCCACCCGGCATCCCCGGGTGGGTTCCGGCTTCCGCGGCGAAGAACGCTGCACGCAAGAATAGCTGCCAGCACGGCAAAGGCCCTGATTCGCGCACCGAATGCGCAAATCAGGGCCTGAATCGTAAGCAGCCCTAAGGCTGTATTTTCCGTCCGGCCAGATGCGCCGAGATCGCCTCGAACGCACGAATGGTCGGGAACAGCTTGGAAGCATCCTGCGGCAGCGGCCAGCTGGAAAGCTTGACCGCGACCAGCTTGGTCGCCGGATCCATATAGATCATCTGGCCATGGATGCCCAGGGCCACCGCGGCCCCGGTGGCAGGGTTCGGGAACCAGATCTGGTTCCGGTAGTGCCCGCCGGGCATCATGTTGTCGCCCGGGGACTGGGCGAACGCCTGGACCAGTGCGGGATCGGTGGCGAAGGTGTCGGCGATCCATGCCTCGGAGAGAACCTGCTTGCCGGTCAGCGCACGCCCGCCATTGACATAGAGATGGCCGAAACGCGCCAAATCGCGCAGGCAGGCGTTGAATCCGCCGTCGAACATTCCGGTGCCGAATTGGTCAACGCCCATCACCAGATCCTGCTGGGCACCGAGCTTGGACCAGACATAATCCGAAAGTAGTTCCTGCAGCGGGGCGCCGCCGGCGGCTTCCAGCACCCAGCCCAGGGTGTCGGTCTCGCAGGAACGGTATTCGAAGACCCCGCCGTGCGGTCCCTTGGCCTGCAGGGTCAGCAAGAACTCGTACATCCCGATAGGCCCGATGCCGCCACGCGACGGGGCCCAGCCGATGGCCTCCTCCAGCTGGCGCACCTCGGCATTGGGATCCAGATACTCTTCGGAGAATTTGATCCCGGAGCGCATATCCAGCAGGTCGCGCACCCGGGCGCCGGCATAGCCGCTGCGTTCCAACGCCGGCACGTAGGTGGCTACCGCCTGCTCGGTATCAAGCATTCCGGCGTCCACCAGCGCCCCGGCCAGGGAACCCACCAGGGTCTTGGGGACCG
>NZ_JBLVOC010000009.1:33822-43985 GCF_053543575.1 Glutamicibacter sp. AGC84 | reverse complement strand
ATGATCGGTCAGCGACGTCATGGTGTTGTAGTACTTCTCCCAGAGGATCCGTCCATTGTGCATAACCAGCACGGCGTCGGTATTGGTCGCGTGCATTACCCCGCGCACGGTCAGCGCCGGCTCGGTAATGCTCGCCTTGGCCACTTCCAGTTTGCCCAGCTTCTCCTCGGCCAGGTGCAGCCTGACGATCGGGCCATCGCCGCGCGAAACCTTCACGGTGGGATGGATCCTGGCGATGTTCTGGAATGAGCGCTTGATATTCTGCGGGTACTGCCAGGTGGCGATGTTCAGCGCCTTGCTGGGAGGACCTGCCAAGTTGGCCGCCATGTGCCCGGCGGCATCAGTCGCTTCAGTTGCCATGCTCTGATGGCGGAACGTCAATTCCCTTGTATTGGGATCGGATGCAGGAGATGAAGTGCTTGGCATCGATGCTGAGCTTGGTTTTCTTCTTGCCTTCGTACTGCAGCTTGGCCTTGGTGACCAGGACCCCAAGATCGGCTCCCTTCCATCGGTAATCCTCTACGCCGTAGATGCGCAGGAAGAATGCTTCCTTGTGGGTCTGCAGCTGGTGCCAGTCCAATGCGGAACGGGAAAATTGCAGCTTGCCGCGCGAGTCGAGGTAATAGTTTCCGGTGCGTGGGGCATGGGTGATGTACTGCAGGATGTCATCGGTTTCCTTGATGATCATGTGGCTCCAGACATCAGCCCCGCTCATCTCTTCCCAGCGAGCATTGATCTCGTCAACGTCCAGCTCGAATTCCACATCAAGGAATTCAAGCAGGTGGAAGAGGAACAGCGGCACGTCGGCATAGGCTCCGGCGGTGACGTTGGTGATGGCGCTGGCCCCGGAGATGCGCGGGTTCAGTTCGCCCAGGTACACCTCGTCGGTGTCGGTGTCCACCAGCACGTCCACCTCGAAGAAGCCGCGGTAGCCGGTGTCCTTCAGACCGTTGCCCACCTTGCGGACCAGATCGATGGCGCGCGAACGCTGCGAGTCGGTGACCACATCCGGGTGCATCTCATTGCCGCACCAGCCGCCCTTGTACGGAGTCAGTTCCTTGTAGCCGGCCAGTTCGGTCAGGATCGGCCCCACCACCGTGCCGCATTCGGTCAGCACTGCCTCAACGGCTACCGGCTGGTTGTTGATGCGCTTCATGATCTTGAGCTGTTCGCCGATGATGTTCTTGGCATGCGCCTTGAACTGCGCCTTCGAGTCGATGAAGAAGGTCGTCTTGCCCGAATCCCCGTAGGGGGTCTGGACCACCAGGTCCTTGCCCAGGCCGGCTTCCCCGGCCAGTTCCATGAGCTCGTCGTAGTTATCGGCGGTGCCCAGCACGTTGGGCACCGATGGTGCGCCGGCGGCATTGCCCAGCTTGGTGGTAACGATCTTCGAGTCCAGTTCGGTGCGCAAGGCGGCCGAGGGCAGGATCAGGTCGTAGCCCAGTTCCTCGCAGATTGATTCGGTTTCCTCGTCGAAGAAGACCATCGCGATCTTCGGCCGGGGACCGCCCGGGGTGCACTGGGAATCGATGTATTCGCGGACCTCGGAGTTCTCCAGCAGCCAGTTGTTGATCTCTTCGGCGCTCTGGAAATCGACATAGGGCTTCTCGGCGGGGGTGAAGACCCGCGGGTGGTGGCCGTCCCAGCCGTCGTAGTAGGTGATGTAGCTGAATTTGCGGACCCATCGGTCAAGGCCCAGCAGATTGACCGGGGTGGCGCCGAGGAAGAAGATCGGAGTGGTATTGGTGCGGAAGAAATGGCGAACTTCGCTCATGTTCTTCAGCTTGCGGTCCATGCGCAGGACCTTGGCCGGGAGATTCGCGGGTTCGGACTCGTTGTAGGCCGCGTCGACGGCGACGTTTGCGCTGAGCTGATCGGTAACAACGCGCGCCTTGTGGCGCAGCTTGTCCAGATCGCTGGGTTTGGGCATGCGGTGGCGAGAAGCCGGGGCGTGGGCTTCAAGAATGTTGGCCATGATGTGGAGATGTCCTTTGAAACTGTCCGAAGAAGGGCGGTTGCACGGCACAATGCGTGACAGTTTCATGCTCAGCGCTCATCGTAAGCACCGGCACACGTTCTGCTTAACGCGTGGTGAACATTGAGCCCGCCCCGCCGATGCGGCCTGTGACGTGGCATGCAACGGCAGGTTCGGGCTCAAAGCTAGGTAAAGGTTACTCCTTATTGCGGTAACTGGCGGCTGCTAGCCAGACACCGTCGATGCGAAATCCAGCTGCTGGAATTCGAATCCGGCCTGCTGCAAGACTTCGCTGGTGACCTTGCGGCCGGTCAACGCGACCCGGGCATTGGATCCCATGACCGCGGCGCCGATCTTGGGCAGCACCGAGCCGGTGGGCAGGCCAGGCAACCCCGCGATGGATCGCAAGGCGGCCATGACCTCGGCATTGCGCAGCGGCTTCGGGCTGGCGGCATGAACCAGGCCGGCAGGGATGGAGGGCTCTTCGAAGCCGAGCAGGCAACGGATCAAGCGCAGCCAGTCTTCCAGCCCAATCCAGCTGAACCACTGCTTGCCGTCCCCCAGCGGACCGCCCATGCCGGTATTCACCAGCAGGTTCAGCGGGCCAAGCAGGGGAGCATCGGGGTGCATCACCAGCGAGGTGCGCAAGAGATAGCGCTGCTCGGCGTTGACCGCAGCTTCGGCGAAGGCCTGCTCCCATGCCGAAGCGACCCCGGTCATTTCCGGCAGGGCGCGCTGGTCGCTGGGCACGGGGCTGGACTCGGTCAGCTCTTCCTCGCCGGCGTCACCGAAGATGGCGGTGGTGCTGGCCTGGATCCAGGTGGCCAGCTGGGGCACCGAGGCTGCGGCTTCGGCCAAGGTCTTGGTGGAGCCCACGCGCGAGTCGGTGAGCGCTGCGATGTTCTCCGGGGTGTTGCGCTTATCGACGCGCTCGCCAGCCAGATTGACCAGGTGCACCGTATTCTTGCTGGACAGCGCGCGGGCCCAGGGCCCCTGGTGCACGCCATCCCAGCTGTACTGCTCGGCAGGGAAATCATTTTCCGGGTTGCGGGTCAGCACCGATACGGAAATGCCGCGGCAGACCAGATCGGCGACGAGGTTGCGGCCAAGGAATCCGCGACCGCCGGAGATCACCACATGGGCATCGCGCTTGCGGTGCGCACCCGGGGCGATGATCCGGTACAGGCGGGCCGCCGCGATGGCGAAGTCCTTGCACAGGGCGTTGGCCACGGTGAATTTGAAAGCGGTGGTGCCCGGGCCGTTGAGCTCAGCGGTGAAGTGCAGCACGGATCCGTGCTCATGGGGCTCTACCTGCCAGCGCAAGACCATTTCACCGGCCGGCTGCGGCTGGGTGAACTCCACCATGAGGGTGTCCTGGTTGCGCCGGGTGATGGAACCCGAAGGCGCGGTGCTGCGGTGCAGCGGGCCGAAGAATTTGCCCGGCGGCAGCAGGTCCACCTTGGTGCCCACGCCGCGCTGGTCGTCATGCACGACGAAGCCGTCGAAGCTCTTCATCCACTGGCCGGTCTGCGACAGGTTGCCCACGATCGAGTAGACGGCCTGCGGGTCAGCGGCCAGGAACTGTGACTCGGTGCGCTGCCAGTGCGTGAATTTACTCGTGGTGCTCATCTTGGAATAGTTCCTTCCAGCTCGGTTTATCGGGCATAGCTCTAGGCTACTGTGCCCGGTGCACTTCGGCAGGATAGACATCGAAGCCTGCCTGAACTGTTACACCAGGGTCCCAGAACAGGAAAAGCTCCCTTGGTCCATGCGGACCAAGGGAGCTTTGCATCGGGGCGTTGGCTAGGCGGTAACCTTCGCGCCGACTTCCTGTTCCATTTCGGTGAACTCGGCATCGATGGTCGGGTTCGGGCGGTAGGTTGCCCGGGAAACCAGCCATGCGACAACCAGTGCGGCGAGGAAGCCCGGGACGATCTCGTACATGGCCGAGGCCAGCACGTCCACGTTGCCCCAGATGAACACCACGACGGCGCCGGTGACCATGCCGGCGAAACCGCCCACGGCGGTCAGCTTGCGCCAGTACAGGGCCAGCAGGACAACCGGGCCGAAGGCGGCGCCGAAGCCCGCCCACGCGAAGGAAACCAGCTCAAGGATGGAGGAGTTCGGGTTCAGCGCCAGCAGGGCGGCGATGACGGCCACCAGCAGCACGCCCGAGCGGCCCAGCATGACCAGGGCCTTGGGCGAAGCCTTGCGGCCGGTGATGTTGTACAGGTCCTCCACCAATGCCGAGGAGCAGACGATCAGCTGCGAGGACATGGTGGACATGATGGCCGCCAGCACAGCGGCGAGCACCAGGCCGGCGATCAGCGGGTGGAAGAAGATCTGGCTCAGCAGCAGGAAGACAGTTTCGCTGCTGGCCTTGTCCAGCGGCTGATCGGCGAAGTACGCGACGCCGATGAACGCGGTGGCGATGGCGCCCAGGGTGGTCAGGAACATCCAGCCAATGCCGATGCGCCGTGCGGTCTTCGCTTCGCCCGGGGTACGCAGCGCCATGAAGCGCACGATGATGTGCGGCTGGCCGAAGTAGCCCAGGCCCCACGCTGCGGTGGAGAAGATGGCCACGGCGGCCAGGATCGCGCTGTTGTCGCTGAAGGAGGAAAACAGGTTGAACGCTTCGGGATTGACTTCGGTGACCTTCGAGGTGATGTCCCCGATGCTGCCGATCTGGATGACTGCCACAATTGGCACGGCAATCAGCGCGGCGAACATCAGCACGCCCTGGACCATATCGGTCAAGGATGCTCCGAGGAAGCCGCCGAACAGGGTGTAGAGCAAGGTGATTCCGGCCACGAAGAACATGCCCGCAAGGTACTGCCAGCCGAAGGAAGCCTCGAAGAACTTGCCTGCAGCCACCATTCCCGAGGATACGTAGAAGGTGAAGAACACCAGGATGATCACCGATGCGCCGATGCGCAGCAGGTGGCTGTTGTCCTTCAGGCGCTTTTCGAAGAAGCTCGGGATGGTGATGGCGTTCTGCGAGATCGCGGTGTAGGAACGCAGCCGCGGGGCGACGAACTTCCAGTTCAGCCACGCGCCGATGAGCAGGCCGATGCCGATCCATGCTTCGTGCAAGCCACCGAGGTAGATGGCGCCGGGCAGGCCCATGAGCAGCCAGCCGGACATGTCGGATGCGCCTGCGGAAAGGGCTGCGACCCACGGCTTCAGGCCGCGGTCGGCCAGCATATAATCGTCAATGTTGTTGGTGCGGCGATATGCAATATAGCCGATGCCAAGCATGGCGGCCATGTAAATTGCGATCGCAATCATCTGGAAAGTCTGGTCGGACATTTTTCCTCATTACCGTTTGTGCCTGGGGCTTTTCTCAGCCGCCATAGGCGCGGATTTCTGTGGTGCGAGTCACCACTATGGCACTAATTCTCCGGTTTGTCGCCGGGTGCCATCAGGTCTGTGATCATTCTGTTATCTACTCGACCGTATCGAAGTCTGCAGGGGTAGCCAAAATCGCGGAGTTGCTTGCATCACTCATTCCGGGCTGCGCGTGCAGCGATTTGCGCACCGCGCGGATGGCCGGGGACTGGGTGGAGGAATGCCGCATGGCGGTGAAGATGGTGCGCTCCGGAGAGCCGGGCAGATCCACCGTGCGCAGGCTGCTGCGCTGGTCGCGCAAAACCAGCTCCGGGAGCATCGCCACGGCGTTGCCTGAAGCGACTAACTGCACGTGAGCCTGCAAATCAGCGGTTTCGTAGCGCAGGTCCGGCTCGAACCCCGCAAGCCGGCAAGCCTGCAGGGCCCAGTGCCGGCTGGCGGCGCCCGCTGGCTCCACCACCCAGGGCAGGGAATTGGCATGCTCCAAGGTGTGCACCCGGTCGAATTCCGCGTTTCCGGCCGCGCCCCGTGCCGGCAAGGCCAGTCGGATCGGATCGTGAGTCAGAACACGCCGATCGAGGTTGTCATAGTGCGGTGCGGAATGCCCCGAGTACTGCTCCGCGACCACCAAATCGAAACTTCGGCTGCTGGTTTCATTCAGCGCGTCGGCTGGCTCCTGCTGGCTCATTTCCACCCGCAGATTGGGGTGCCTGGTGCGCAGTTCGCGCAGTACCGGCGGCATGAGCCGGAGCATGGCCGTCTGGAAAACCGCTAGCCGGACGGTTCCGGACACCGTGGACATGGCCGCGGACAGATCCGCTTCGGCGCGTTCCATGGAATCGAGCAGCTCTTCGGTGTGGGCCACCAGGATCTGGGCCTGCGGGGTGAGCTTGAGGGTGCGTCCGGTGCGCCGCAGCAGCTCCACTCCGGTTTCGGTTTCCAGCTGGCTCAGCTGCTGCGACACGGAGGAGGGGGAGTAGCTCAGCGCATCGGCCACCTCGGCAATGGTTCCGCGGATATGCAATTCGCGAAGCAAGCGCAATCTTCTCAGTTCAAGCACGGATTTCCCGCCATTCAGTTAATGGGGACTCACGGAGTCCAGACACTTCGGCAAAACCGAACGAACATCTTCGGTTTTGTTCACTTTTGCTTAAGACAATATAGGTTCATACTCGATCTTGCACACAGCTTTTCTTATCGGCCCACTGGCAGCAGCAGGCCGCCGGATTAGCCATAACGACATCAGCGTTCGGTGCCGAACCACAAGTACGAATTGCATCGAAGGGACCACCAGTGTCTTTCACCTCCACCCAGCACGTAGTGCCAGCCGCACTAGATGCCGACGGCAACCCGCTCACCTCGCCGGCCGAACTCGCTGACGACGTCATCAAGCTGGTGCGCCGCTGGCTCACCGAAGCTTCCGAATATCCCGTAGATGCCGCCGCCGCCCGCCTGGCCGGAGTGCTCAAGGACCCCAAGGGCCTGGACTTCACCGTAGGCTTCGTCGATGGCGTGATCCGCCCCGAAGACCTGAACGTCGCGGCAGCCAACCTCAAGGCGCTGGCCCCAATGGTTCCAGGCTTCCTTCCCTGGTACATGCGCAAGGCCGTCGCAGTTGGCGGCGCCATGGCCCCAATCGTGCCGCAGGTAGTTGTCCCCATCGCCCGCAAGGTCTTGCGCGAGATGGTCGGCCACCTGATCATTGACGCCTCGGATGCCAAGCTGGGCGGCGCGATCTCCAAGATCAAGCGCGAGGGCGTGGATCTGAACGTCAACCTGCTCGGCGAAGCGATCCTCGGCGAAGACGAAGCGGCCCGCCGCCTGGATGGCACCACCAAGCTGCTGGAACGCGATGACGTGGACTACGTGTCGATCAAGGTCTCCTCCACCGTCGCCCCGCACAACCACTGGGCGTTCGATGAAGCCGTGGAGCACATCGTGGACAAGCTGCAGCCGCTGTATGAGCTGGCTGCCAACAGCCCGAATAAGAAATTCATCAACCTGGACATGGAAGAGTACAAGGACCTGGAGCTGACCATCGCGGTCTTCACCAAGATCCTGTCCAAGCCCGAATTCAAGGACCTGCCCGCCGGCATCGTGCTGCAGGCCTACCTGCCAGATGCCCTGGGCGCGATGATCCAGCTCCAGGAATTCTCCGCGGCCCGCGTGGCCGAAGGCGGCGCACCGATCAAGGTCCGCGTGGTCAAGGGCGCCAACTTGCCAATGGAAACCATGGAAGCTGACATCCACGGCTGGCCGCTGGCCACCTGGCACACCAAGCAGGACTCCGACACCAGCTACAAGTCCGTGCTGGAATACGCGCTGCGTCCGGAACACGTGAAGAACATCCGCATCGGCATCGCCGGGCATAACCTCTTTGATGTCGCGCTGGCTTGGCTGCTGGCCAAGTCGCGCAACGCCACCGACGGCATCGAATTCGAAATGCTGCTGGGCATGGCCACCGGCCAGGCCGAAGCGGTGCGAAAGGACGTCGGCTCGCTGCTGCTCTACACCCCGGTGGTGCACCCGCAGGAATTCGACGTGGCCATCGCCTACCTGATCCGCCGCCTCGAAGAGGGCGCCAGCCAGGAAAACTTCATGTCCGCAGTCTTCGAGCTGGCCAAGAACGAGGCCTTGTTCGAACGCGAGAAGAACCGCTTCCTCGCATCCCTGGAAGCCATGTCCAATGTGGTCCCTGCCCCGCATCGCGTGCAGAACCGCCAGGTCCAGGATCCGTCGCTGAGCACCCGCGTGGCGGGTTTCGCCGACGGCTCCACCGAATTCTTCAACACCCCCGATACCGACCCGGACCTGAACCAGAACCGTGCCTGGGGACGCGAGATCCTGGCCAAGATGCAAGAATCGCCGCTGGGCAAGGAACTGGTCAAGAACAACACCCTGAACAGCGCCGGCGAACTCGACGAGTCCATCGCCATGGGCGTGGATGCCGCCGCCGGCTGGCAGCAGCTGGGCTCGGCCCAGCGCGCGCAGATCCTGCACCGTGCCGGCCTGCTCTTCGAGGAGCGCCGCGCCACCTTGCTCGAGGTCCTGGGCTCCGAATGCGGCAAGACCATTGACCAGGGCGATGTGGAAATTTCCGAGGCCATCGACTTCGCGCACTACTACGCGGAACTGGGCCGCGAACTGGATGCCGTGGATGGCGCGAAGTTCGTCCCGTCGAAGCTGACCGTGGTCACCCCGCCATGGAACTTCCCGATGGCGATCCCAGCCGGTTCCACCCTCTCGGCGCTGGCCGCCGGTTCCTCGGTGATCATCAAGCCTGCCAGCCAGGCCGCCCGCGTGGGCGCCGTCATGGTGCAGTGCCTGTGGGATGCCGGCGTGCCCAAGGACGTGCTGCAGCTGGTCTTCGTGGGCGATCGCTCCCTGGGCCAGCAGCTGGTCTCCGATGAGCGCGTGGACCGCCTGATCCTCACCGGCGGCTACGAAACCGCGGAACTGTTCCGCTCCTTCCGCAAGGACCTGCCGCTGCTGGCTGAGACCTCCGGCAAGAATGCCATCATCGTCACCCCGAACGCCGACCTGGATCTGGCTGCGCGCGACGTCGTGCAGTCGGCCTTCGGCCACGCCGGACAGAAGTGCTCGGCAGCCTCGCTGGTGGTGCTGGTGGGCTCGGTGGCTGAATCCCGCCGTTTCAACAACCAGCTGATCGATGCGGTGAAGTCGCTGAAGGTCGGCTACCCGTGGAACCCCGAATCCCAGATGGGTCCATTGATCGGCGAGCCGGGCGAAAAGCTCAAGCGGGGCCTGACCACCCTGGGCGCCGGCGAGCGTTGGGCCATTGAGCCGAAGCAGCTCGATGACTCGGGCAAGCTCTACTCGCCGGGCGTGCGCTACGATGTGGCCCGCGGCAGCGAGTACCACAAGACCGAATACTTCGGCCCGATTCTCGGCGTGATGACCGCCAAGACCCTGGAAGAAGCGGTGGAGATCGTCAACGAGGTGGACTACGGCCTGACCTCGGGCCTGCATTCGCTGGATTCGGCGGAGATGGGCTACTGGCTGGAGAACATCCAGGCGGGCAACATCTACGCCAACCGCGGCATCACCGGTGCCATCGTGCAGCGCCAGCCGTTTGGCGGCTGGAAGAAGTCGGCCATCGGCGCAGGCACCAAGGCCGGCGGCCCGAACTACCTGGTCGGCATGGGCTCCTGGGTGGACGCCCCCGCCACGCAGGGCGCAGCGCTCTCGGCATTCGACCAGCGCCTGCTGAACACCGCAGAACTGGATTCGGAGCAGGCGCAGTGGCTGGGCTCGGCACTGGCCAGCGACAAGCTGTGGTGGAACAACGAGTTCAACCAGGCCAAGGACCGCTCGGGGCTGGTCGCCGAGCGCAACATCTTCCGCTACCGCGCGGTTGACGTGACCGTGCGCTTCGAAGAAGCCACCAGCGGCCACGGACTGGCCGAGGCGCTGCGCGTCATTGCCGCCGGTGTCACCGCAGGTTCCCGCGTGATCTTCTCCGCTGACGTGCAGCTGCCCTTGGGCGTGCGCAACCTGTTGGCCGAGAACTCGGTCACCGTGGTGCGCGAAGACGCTGCGGCATTCGCCGCCCGTGCTGCGAAGCTGGCTGCGAAGACCGGTCCGGAGTCCGCTGCCCGCATCCGCCTGATCGGCGGCTCGATGAAGGCTGTCGCCGAGGCAGCCAACGGCAAGCCGGATGTGGCCATCTACGCATCGCCGGTGACCGCTGCCGGACGGGTGGAGATGCTTCCGTTCCTGCATGAGCAGGCCGTATCCATCACCGCTCACCGCTTCGGCACCCCGAATCACCTCAGTGATTCGCTGATCTAGCAGGCAAGCGCATAAAGCAGTGGCCCGC
>NZ_JBLVOC010000009.1:0-33786 GCF_053543575.1 Glutamicibacter sp. AGC84 | reverse complement strand
GATGCGGGCCACTGCTTTATGCCGGATGCTCTTTACTTCTTGCGTACCTTGTACTTGGCGACCAGAAGATCCGCGGTGGCGGAGAGGATCGCCGGAAGAATGTAGCGCGCCAAGGTCACCAGGGTAAAGGCGAGTACGGATCCGCTGGCCGAACCAGCCACGGACAGGGCCGCAAATCCCAGGCCCACCGCGGAGAGCAGGCCGACGATCCAGCCAGCGAGCTTGCGGGGACGCAGGACGAACCAGCCAACCAGCGAAAGCACCGGCAGGAGCAGGCCCCAGACGGTGAAGTACCCGGTGTACATTCCTTGCAGATCCAGCGCGGAGACCAGGAACCAATCGCCATATTCCACGGTGTCCAGTACCGGCAGCTTCAGCAAGATGTCCAGGACCAGCGACAGCAGGACCAGCAGCATCGCGAAGACCTTGGTGTCCTTGCGTGCTTCGAGCAGCCAGAAGCTGCCGATGGCCACGAGCCTGATCACCCATAACGCGATCAGGGAGAGCAGGCTGCCGCCGGTGACATAGTCGGCGGTGGACAGCAGCGTGGATCCGGTGATGCCGGCGATCAGCACCAGCCAAACAATGATCAGGCGGGCCGGCAGATGCAACAGTGGTTTTTCTTCGCTCACTTAGCCAAGTCTAATGAAACTGGCTGTGCAATCCCTTTTCCTGTTCTTGGCAGGCGGGCTCAGACCTCGAGTTTCAGTGCCTTGCGCAAGGTCAGCGCGCCACCGGTGTGCATCACTGCCCTGCCGTAGATCTTCTCGGCAAACAGCAGCACAAGCCAGCAGGCAGCCAGGAGAATGGCCAGCGAAAGAATCGGCTCCCAGAAAGCTACCTCGCCGGAGAGCAGGCGGCTAGGCATCGCCGCCGAGGAGACGATGGGAATGTACGAAGCGACCACCAGGAAGCTGCCCTTGGCATACAACCCGATGAACAGCACCGCCATCAGGAGGCCCACCACGGGCCCGCTGGATTGCTGCAGATCCTCGGTACGGGTAGCCAAGGAGCCCAACGCTGCCCAGATCCCGGCCAGAAGCAGGAAACCGCCGAAGAAGAACACCACGAACCACCCGGCCACCTGGGTGACAACTCCGAGGAACGGGATCTGGATCGGGGAAATGTAGGCAGCCAGCAAGCCAATGCTGAGGAAGGCCAGGAGCTGGATCATTGCGAGAACGACATTCCCGATGATTTTTCCTGCCAGCAGCTGGCGCAGCCGGATGGTGCTGGCCAGGATCTCGACCACGCGGTTCTGCTTCTCCTCGATGACCGAGTTGGCGATGGGCATGCCGAAGAGGAATGCGGCCATGTAGAAGAGGAATGAGAAGACCAGCGCCATGGCACTGGCCATCGCGGCCCGTTCGGAATCGCCATGGAGCTGATCGAGAATGAGGTCCTCGTTATCGGGCAGGCCAGCTGATTCCAGTCCGGCCTCGGCCAGCAGCTGATCGGTCTTCACGGTTTTCATTGCCTCGCGGACCAGGGAACTGAGCTCTTGGTCGACCGCGTTGAAACCGGTCAGCGTGAATTCCTGCGCATCGGCCGAACCGGACAAGGTTGCGTTCAGCCGCTCAGCGGATAGCTGCTGCTCCGCCTGTTCAGGAGCGAGCCTGGAAATGCTCAATTCCACGTCTTCGGGGCGATCCTGGATCACTTGCTCCAGCACCCGGAAACTGGCATCGTCGGTGGCAGCCACGGCGAAATTCGACGTGCGATTGGCGAGGAAACCGGTAAGGGCGACCGATCCGATGATGAATAGCAAGGTCACGATGGTGCTGATGATGAAAGCTTTGTCGCGCAGCTTGGTTTCGACTTCGCGCAAGGCGACAATGAGCCATGGAGCCGTGGTGGTGTTCACTTGATGATCTCCCGGTAGATGTCGGCCAGCGAAGGGCGATGGATTGCGAACTCTGCGACGGGCCCGCGGCTCATGGCGGTGGCGAGCACGCGTTGGGCATCGGCTTCGGAATCGAAATTCACCAATGCGTCATGGCCTGAAATATCGATAACGGTGACCCCCGGTTCATTGCGCAGCCAGCCCGTGTCGGAGCCCAGGGACAACCGGTGCCGGGATGCCTGCGTCGCACGGAGCCCGGCTGCCGATGAATTGGCCAGGATCCTGCCGTCCTGGATGATCACCAGATGGTCCACCAGCACATCGAGCAGATCCAGCTGATGCGAAGAGAAGAGCACCGGTACGCCGCGCGCTGCATAGTCGCGCAGGATGGAGCTCATTGCATCTACCGCGATCGGGTCAAGTCCGCTGAAAGGTTCGTCGAGGATGAGCACGTCGGGTTCGTGCAGCAGTGCTGCGGTGACTTGAACGCGTTGCTGGTTGCCCAGGGACAGGGATTCGAGTTTCGACTTGGCGCGGTCAGCCAATCCGAAACGGGCCAGCAGTTCCATGGCCCGTTTGCGTGCTCCGGAGCGGGACAGGCCATGGAGCTGTCCGAGGTAGACCAGCTGGTCAATGACCGGCTGCTTGGGATACAGACCGCGTTCCTCGGGCATGTAGCCGAAGTTGGGGCGGGTGGCTCCATTGAGCGGTTGGCCGTTGAGCGAAACAGAACCGGAATCGGCGCTGAGCAATCCCATGATGATGCGCATGGTGGTGGTCTTGCCGGCACCGTTGGCACCGACGAATCCGGTGAGCGCGCCGCCAGGTACGGTGAAGCTGATGTCATCGAGCACCAAATTCTGTGCAAATGACCGTGACACATGGTTTAGCTCAAGCATGTTTTCCTCTGCCAAGTATTGTTTCTACTCATCAGCTTAGGAAACGAAGCAGCATTTGCGCTCCGTCTGGAGAATGAAACTATTGGATGAGTCCGGCGCGGTGGGCGAATAGCACGCCCTGCACCCGGTCGCGCAGGTGCAGCTTCGCCAACAGGTTCGACAGGTGGGTTTTCACCGTGGCTTCCGACAGGGAGAGCACTGCGGCGATTTCCTGGTTGTTCTTGCCCTGGGCCAGTTCGCAGAGTACCTGGCGTTCGCGTTCGGTGAGTTTTTCCAGCTGCTGGGCCTCGGTAGTTGCCGTTGCCGAATCCGCGGCAGGGGCGGCGCCGGTGCCACGCTGGATGAGCTTGAGCGTGACTTCCGGGGAGAGCAGCCCGTGGCCGGCGGCCACCTGGTGCACGGCGGCCACCAGCATTTCAGGCTCTGCATTCTTCAGCAGGAACCCGCTGGCCCCGGCATCCATGGCCTCGAAGAGGTAGTCGTCGCGGTTGAAGGTGGTCAGCACAATGACCTTGGTCTGGGTGGTGCTGGCGATGAGCTTCGTGGCTTCGATGCCGTCCATCTGCGGCATTTGGATATCCATCAGCGCCACCGTGGGGTTCAGCTCGCGAACCATTTCCAGGCCCGCTTGGCCGTTGCCTGCCGTGCCGATGACCTGGATCTGCGGATCGGTTTGCAAGATCAGTTTCAGCGACGAGAGGATCAGCGACTGGTCATCGCAGATCACCACGGTAATTTTGCTCATGTTGCCAGTCTAGTTGCCGCGTCGGAAACCACGCGCAACCGGGCCCGGGTACGCCAGCCGTGCGGAATGCGCGGGCCGATTTCCACTAGCCCGTGATGCAGCTTGGCGCGTTCGCGAATGCCACGCAGGCCGTAGCCGCCACCGGCGGAATCCGGCCGGGGACGGCCGCTGTCGGTGACCTCGACTTCTATCCATGCGCCATCGGCATCGGTTCCCGAACGCAGCGACAAGGTAGCTGTGCGGGCCGTGGAATGCGCACGGACATTGGCCAAGGCTTCTCCGCTGATGCGGTAGAGCGCGAGCGACAGGCCTGCCGGCAGGGTGGAAATGAAGCCGGGCTGGTGTTCATCGCGGGAGATCTGGATGCTCAGTCCCTGGCGTTCATTGGCTGCGATCAGCTCATCGAGCTGCGCCATGGATGGTTCGGGGTTCCGTGCCCCCTCAGCGCAGTTCGGCGAATCCTCCGGTCCGCCATGTTCGCGCAATACGCCCAGCAGTGCCCGCGTTTCGCTGACTGCACTGCGTGCCGATGACTCGATGCCGCGCATCAGTTCGATGGACTGCTGGGGATCGCGCTCATGCACCATGCGGGCGGCCGACGCCTGGATTCCCACCGAGGCAATGTGGTGGGCAATGACATCGTGCAGCTCGCGGGCGATGCGCAGCCGTTCCTCGTTGACCGCACGGTCTGCCAGCTGCTGGGACTGGTCGGCAATGCGCTGGGCCTGGGTTTCCACTATTTGGCTGGCGTAGGCATTGGTCCAGCTGACCATGCCCAGGAAGATCGCGCCGCCGAAGTACAGCAGGTTCATCAGCAGGTTGTAGAAGATGAAGGCCGTTGACGTCGGCAGCACGCCTGCTGGATCCTCGACCATGGAAGTTCCGGTGGCCGTGAGCAAATCGGAGGTGAAGAAGGTGACGATCACCCAGGTAGCCATGAACAGCAGCACCACGCTCATCGCTATCCACAGTCCCCGGCGGTTCTTCGACCACGTGACCGCGGTGTAGATGCCGATGAAATAGGCCAGCTGCGCGCAGAGCTCCATGCCGACTTGGTAGGTATTTTCGCTTCCGGCGCCCACGAACGCAGCCGAACCGATGAGCATCATGGTTATGGGCCAGCGCCGGCGGAACATCAGCGGCACGATCAGGGACACAAGCACGAGATAGGCGAGAAGAGGATCGGGCGCGTTCTCTTGCTCGGTCAGGGAGAGCAGCAGTTCGTGCATGGCCAGCGCCAGCAGGAGGAAGCCCGAAGCGACGATAATATCGCGGCGCAAGCTCTTCTTATCCGGAGACGGACGTTCCCAATCCACCGGAGGCAGCGTCGGGAGCCTCCGGTGTACTAGCTCGGGGAGTCGGTACATGGTGTTCCTTGATCATCTCGTTGGCCAGGCATTGGAAACGACTTTACCGGTCTGCGGTTCTCCGGGCATGAGCCTGGAGGCTTACCCCTGGCGTTGACCCGGGAGGAAATGCGCTAGGCAGAAAGGTTACTAGGCAGTAATGTGATGGTATGCACATGATTTTCCGAATCCTCATGGTTTACCTGAACAGCAAGAAGGCTTCCAAGCTGTCGATGTTCGACACCAGCTCAGTGGGCATGCGTGCCACGCTGACCGATATCGACTTTGCCGGCCACATCAACAACGGCATGTACTTCTCGATCTTCGATCTCGGACGCTTCGACTTGATGTTCCGTTCCGGTGTCTGGGACATCATGTCCAGGAATAAATGGGTTCCGGTCGTGCAGACCGAGACCATCACCTTCCGCAAGTCGGTGCGCCTGGGAACCAAGTTCTCCCAGGAAACCCGGCTGATCGGCATGGACGACAAATGCATCTTCTTCGAGCAGCGCATCGTCGTGAAGGGCGAAATCTACGCTCGCGCCTATGTCGCCACCCGGATGACCTCGAAAAAGGGTGCGGTTTCCAACGAGGAAATCCTGGCAGCAGTCGGCTTGGAACTGCCAGCAGACATGGTGCTGCCCGAGTGGCTGCACCAGTGGCGCCAGGACGGAGCGCTGCCCAGCACCCGCAAGCCGGCCCCGCACAATTGGATCCGCTGAATCAATTCACTCGCGCAATTCCTGCTGAACGGCGCGAATGCCGTGCCGGGGGACTCAACGTGCGGGATTCGGCGAAGCCTTGGCCGCATCAATGAACATGGCGATCAGCTCGGGATCCTTGACTCCGCGCGATGATTCGACGCCCGAGGAGACATCGGCGCCGAAAGCGCTGGACGCAGCTAGGGCATCAGCGACATTCTGCGGGGACAGTCCGCCGGCCACCAGCCAGCGCCGACCAGCGGCCAGATCCTTCACTGCCGCATAATCCCAGCTTTCGCCGCTGCCGGGGACCGAAGCGTCAATGAGCAGCAGATCTTCGCCCCAATCGGCAAACTGCTCCTCCGGGTCATCGCGCCGCACCGCGCGGATGACCTTGAACCCGGCCTCATGGGCGGAGCTCACATCCTTTGCCGTGCGCTGCCCGTGCAGCTGCACCCAACTCACGCCGGCGTCCGCCGCAAGCTGAAGCACCGTCTGGATCTCTTCGCCGCGGAATACCGCCACGGTGGCAATGCCTGCAGGAACAGCCTTCACCAATGCGGCGGCGCGCTGCGCAGAGATTTCCCGGGCACTGGGCGTGAGCACGAACCCGATGGCGTCAGCGCCATGGGCCGCTGCGGCTTGCACGTCCTGGGCAGTGGACAAGCCGCACACTTTGACGAAGGGCTTTGCTGCACTCACTTGGCGTTCTCCTTGGCCATATGGATTGGGGTGTAACCGCCAGGCGCGTTGGCGCGGATGGCCAGCAAGTCGCGGGCGTGATTCCACAGCCGCTTGTCCTCCCCGGTGACGGGCACCCAGGGCTTGACCGGAACAGCGGTGCCGGTTTCATCGCGGGTCACCATCACGGTCAGGCAGTAGGTCGTCAGCTGCATTTCCCGGGTCTTCGGGTCGCCAGAGCGCACATGCACCGCAATGTGCATTCCCTTGTTCCCGGTGTAGACCAGGCGCGCCTCGACCTCCACCAGGTGGCCGATCAGCAGCGGGCGGTAGAAACGCACGCCGCCGGAGAACACTGCAACGGTTTCCTGCTGGCAGTAGCGGGCCGCGCACAGCTCAGCGGCATCATCAATCCACTTCATCACGATGCCGCCGTGGACCTTGCCGCCCCAGTTCACATCGGTGGGCGCCGCCAGGAAGCGCAGCGTCACGCGTTCGGCGGTTCCCTCATCGGTGTATACCTGTTCGTTCATGGACGCGACGATCTGCTCGCGGATCTCAATGCGCGCCAACGCATTCTCGCGCATGGCGATTTCCCTGGCCGTACCCGGGGTGAACGCCGGAACCGGGGTCGGCTTGCCATTCTCGCCGACGGCTACGAAGATCACCAGGCAGCTGCTGGACTTCACCGGACGCAATTCGCGCGGATCGCTGAAAGACACCTCGGTATGGATGTGCATGGAGCTGGTTCCCGTGTACACCACCGAAGCGGTCACTTCCACCAGATCCCCGGAGTGGATCGGGTCGGCGAAGTGGATATTGCCTACATAGGCGGTAACGCAATAGCTGGAGGACCATCCCACCGCCGCAGCGTAGGCGGCCTTGTCGACCCACTCCAGAACGGTGCCCGCAGGAACAATCCCGGTGACATCGACGTCGGTCGGTGCCGCGAGGAATCGCAAGGTGACAGAATGCGGACGTTGTTTCAGCTCCGGGGTGCTCATGCACTCCAGTTTCGCGCACAACGCGCATCACGGGCAATGTATGACGCTTCACGGCCCAGCCTTGACGGCAAGCCCCACGGCGCGGAACTGCCGGTGTGCTCTGCCCTAGGATAGGAGGGTGCGTAGGGTCTTTGGAATATTTTCGGCTGCAACAGCCATCGTGGTGGCACTGAGCCTCAGTGCCGCGGCCGGAACCGCCGGCTTGGTGATCGTCGTGGGCCAAGGCCTGGATGAACTCATGGCCCATCGGCCGCTGGGCACCCAATGGTATGCCAGCGCCTTCGGCGAACTGCTGATCATGGCGGTTGCCACCTTCCTGGTCCCGGTCGTGATCTCGCGCAACAGCCTCGACCTGACCGAGTACCACCGCATGAAGCTGCTCAAGCACTATCTGTCCATCGGCCCGCTGGCGGTGCGCGCCTCCGGCGATGGGGAGCTGCTGCATGCGGCGATGGACTCGGTGGAACGGTCCGTGAAATACCGTTCCAGCTTCATCGGCCCGGCCATCTCCGCGGTAGCCACCCCGGTATTGATCCTGTGCTTCATCGCCTTTGCCATCGACCCGCTCAGCGCACTGGTACTGCTGGTTCCCACCGCGCTGGTCCCGGTCATCGTCCTGGGCTTCCAGCGGCGCTTCGGCTCCTCGAACGGCGAGTACCGCCGAGCCCAGGGCATCCTCTCGGCGACCTTCCTGGACGCACTGCGCTCGCTGGGCATGCTCAAGCTCAACGGCGGCAGCCGGTGGATGGGATCGCGCATCGAGCAGGCCACCGAACGCGTACGCCAGCAAGTGATGAAACTGCTGGCCCGCAACCAGTTGATCTTGCTGGTCATCGATTCCAGCTTCGCCGTGCTGCTGCTCGCCAGTGCCGCCCTGCTGGCCTGGTGGCGCGCCAGCTCCGGGGCCATCACCCCGGGTTCTGCCCTGTCCCTGGTGATCCTGAGCTTCCTGATGCTCGCCCCGGTCAACTACGTCGGCAGCTTCTTCTACATCGGGATGACCGGCAAGGCTGCCGAGAAGAAACTGGCCGAAGTCGCCGACATCCCCATGCACCGCTCCATGGCCAATCCGCTGCACGTGGACCTGCGCCACCGCGATCTGATCCTGGAAGAAGTCAGCGCCAGCTACGACAGCGGGCACCACGCGCTGGACAAAATTTCCTGGCATTTCCCGGCCGGTTCGCGTACTGCCATCATCGGCCCCTCGGGCAGCGGCAAGACGACGCTGCTGCGCGTGCTCCAGGGCCAGCTCGAAGCGTCCTCCGGCACCATCCGCGATGCCCGCCAAGCCATGGGCCCGGCAACCTTGAAGGCCAATACCGCCGTAGTGGAACAGCACGCCACGCTCTTCGGCATGAGCCTGCGCGAGAACCTCCTGCTCGGTGCGCCCCGGGCTGCCGACGGCGAACTGCTCGTGGCGCTGCGCCAGGTCGGCATGGGAGCGTGGTTCGAGGCGCAACCCGGGGGATTGGCCCAACGCCTGGGCGAGGGCGGGGCACGGCTTTCTGGCGGCCAGGCCCAGCGCCTGTCGCTGGCCCGCGCCCTGCTGGCGCAGCGTCCCGTGCTGCTGCTCGATGAGCCCACCAGCGCCTTGGACGTCCAGACCGAAGCGGACGTGCTGGGGACCCTGCGCTCCTTGGACCGCAGCACCACGGTCATCACCGTCACCCACCGGCTGGGGTTGCTGGCCGACTACGACTATGTTCTGGTCATGGACCACGGACAGCTCATCCAGGCCGGACGCCGTGACGAGCTGCTGGCCGCCGACGGCTATCTCAAGGAAGCCATGGACGGATTCCGCCAACGCGCTGATGCGCTGCATGCCAGTGGCCGGAGCCAGCTGGGGGAGGGGAACTAATGCGCACGCAGAAAATCTCCACTATCAAAACCGTCGCCTGGCTGATTGGCAGCACCAAGGACCTGCTCCCGCCGCTGCTGCTGGCCTGCGTGCTGGCCTGCGCCACTCGCCTGGCTTCGCTGGGGATCTACGCCGTGGCCGGGTTCGGCCTGGCCAAGGCCCTGCACCTGGGCGGTGCGCAGCTGCCTATGGACCTTGGCTGGGGACCGCTGATCGCTGTGGTCATCCTGCTGGGGCTGGTCAAGGGCGCGGTGCGCTACCTGGAGCAGTATGTAGGGCACCGGGTGGCCTTCCTGTCCCTGGCGCGGCTGCGCAACCGCATGTACCAGGCATTTGAACGCCAAGCGCCCTTCGCCGCGGACAGCAAGAATTCCGGCGGCATGCTCGCCAAGGCCACCAGCGACATCGACAAGGTCGAAGTGTTCTTCGCCCACACCCTGCCCCCGGCCGTGGCGGCAGTGGCAGTCAGCGGCCTGGCAACCTGGGGAACCTGGGCGGTATTCGGCATGCAACCGGCCCTCGTGCTGCTCGCCGGCTATGTGCTGATCGGGCTGGCCATCCCGGCCATTGGGGTCGGCGCCCTGCGCCGTACCGCGCGGGCCACCGCCAGTGCTCGCGGCACCCAGAACCAGCTGCTGGCCGACACGCTTGCCGGCATCGACGTGATTCACGGATTCAATGCCGGCAAACCCGTCATGGCGCGGATGCGCGAAAGCCTGCACGAAAGCCGGCAAGCGGCGCGATCGGCCGGAACCCTGGGCGCGGTACGGGCCACGCTGACCCAGCTGGTGGTCTGGGGCAGCCTGCTCGCGCTCTTTGTCCTGCTGGGAACCGCCGGGCAGTTCGGCATGCTGATCGTGCTGTGCTGTGCCCTGGTCCCTTCCTATGAAGCGGTGCGCGCGGTAGACGGGTTCATCCTGGGCCTGCAGGATTCGCTGGCCAGCGCTCGCCGGCTGTACGCCACGGCGATAACCAGCCATCCGGTTTCCGAACCCGCCAACCCGGTTCCCCTTCCTGCTTCCGGCACCTTGCGCGTGGCGGATCTGTCGGTTGCCTTCGAGCGCCATCGGGTAGTTCGCGGCGTGGATTTCGAGCTGGAACCAGGCTCCCTGCTCGCATTGGTGGGCGAAAGCGGCTCCGGCAAATCGTCGGTCGCAGCAGCCCTGGTGCGCTCGGTGGAAGCTGCCGGCACCGCCAGCTTCGGCGATGTGCCGCTGGAGGCCGCCAGCTTGGCGCAGCTGCGCACCCGGATCATCCTGGTCTCCCAAGAGGCGGTGATGATCCGTGGAACGCTGCGCGAGAATCTCTTGCTGGGTGCAGACGGGATCAGCGACGCCGAGATGGAGCAGGTCCTCGACGAGCTGGGCATGGGCCCCTGGCTGCGCCAGCAGAAGGCCGGATTGCAGACCCGGTTGGGGGATCGCTTTGCCCGGCTTTCCGGTGGCCAGCGCCAGCGCGTGGCCCTGGCCCGGGCGCTGCTGCGCAACCCCGCGGTATTGATCCTCGATGAATCCACTAGCGCCCTGGATGCACGCAGCGAACAGCTGGTCCTGGAAGCAGTGGAACGCCGCCGCGGTGAAGGGATGGCGGTGCTGATGATCAGCCACCGGCTATCGATCCTGGCCCGGGCGCAGAACGTGCTGGTGCTCCATGAAGGAGTGGTGCTGGAACGCGGTGCGGCGCCAGCGCTATTGGCCGATGGGCAATCCTTGTTCTCCCGCATGGCCGTGCGCGAAGCGGACCGGATTTTGCCAAGCTGATCCACGCCCCGCTCAATGGATGGAACTGACAAGGCAGCGGGGAGGTACTAGGCTCGCATCATGATGCGAATAGTGGTTCTCCTGTTCCTGGCTGTCCTATTCACTGGCTTCGTGGTGACCGCAATCCTTGCCGGCACCTCCGGGGAATGGGTGTGGTGGATCCTCGTAGTGCTCACCGGTTTGCTGGTGCTTCTGGGCATCAGGGACCTGCTGCAAAAGAAGCATGCGATCCTGCGCAATTTCCCGATTGTCGGGCACGCCCGCTACCTCTTCGAATTCATCCGCCCCGAGATCCAGCAGTATTTCATTGAGCGCAATACCGATGGCCGTCCTTTCAACCGCGACACCCGCTCGCTGATCTACGCGCGGGCCAAGGGCGCCGATAGCCATAAGGCTTTCGGCACGGAGCTGAATGTCAATGAAGTCGGCCACGAATACCTGCTGCATTCGGCAGCTCCGGTGGCCCCGGTAGCATCGCAGCACCGCGTACGGGTGGGGTCCAGCCAGTGCTCGCAGCCCTATGAGATTTCGCTGATGAATATCTCCTCGATGAGCTTCGGCTCGCTTTCTGCCAACGCCGTGCTGGCGATGAACAAGGGCGCCGCGATGGGAGAATTCGTCCATGAAACCGGTGAGGGCGGGCTGACCAAGTACCACCTGGAATACGGGGCCGACTTGTTCTGGGAAATCGGTTCAGGCTACTTCGGCTGCCGTACCGAGCAGGGCCGCTTCAACCCCGAAACCTTCGCTGCCAAGGCGAACCATGAAAGAGTCAAGGGCATCACCATCAAGCTCTCCCAGGGCGCCAAGCCCGGGCTCGGCGGCGTGCTGCCGGCTGCCAAGGTCACCGCGGAAATCTCCGAGGCCCGCGATGTCCCGATGGGCGTGGACTGCATTTCACCGGCCAGCCACGCAGAATTCTCCACCCCGCGCGAATTGATGCACTTCGTAGCGAAGCTTCGCGACCTCTCCGGTGGCAAGCCAGTGGGCATCAAGTTCTGCGTTGGTTCCCGCACCGACGTCATGGCCCTGTGCAAGGGCATGCTGGAAACCGGCATCCTGGTGGACTTCATCACCATTGATGGTGCTGAAGGCGGCACCGGAGCTGCGCCGCTGGAATACGAGGACCATGTTGGCGCCCCGCTGACCGAAGGCTTGATGCTGGTGCACAACACCTTGGTGGGTGCGGGACTGCGCGACGAAATCCGCCTCGCCGCGGCAGGCAAGGTCGCCAACGGCTCCGACATCATCAAGCGGCTGATCCAGGGAGCGGATTTCACCTTCTCGGCGCGTTCCATGATGATGGCCACCGGCTGCATCCAGGCCCAGCAGTGCCACACCAACCACTGCCCCGTAGGCGTAGCCACGCAAAACAAGCGCCTGATGCGTGCCCTGGATGTGGAGGACAAGGGCCACCGCGTCTACAACTACCATCGCTTGACCGTCACCGAATGCGCGCAGATCATGGCATCGATGGGACTGACCAGCCCGGAGCAGCTGAACACCCGGATGCTGCGCCGCCGGGTGAACCTGCAGTCCACTCGCTCCTACGCTTCGCTGTTCCAGTGGTTGCGTCCCGGCGAACTGCTCGAGGATATTCCAGGTTCCTGGATGGAAGACTGGGATGAAGCAGACGCGGACCACTTCGGCGAGCATGCACCGCTGGCCTACACCGCGCCCAAGAGCGTGGATATCACCCCATCGGTGGTTCGCGAACCAGCCGATGCAGTGAACGCACCGCGCATCGAGCCCAGGGATTCAGCCAAGGTGCGCCCGGTGCATGCAGATGTCACCCGGCCAGAAGGCAAGCCGGGAGCTGACAGCTAGCCTTCCGAATCAGCAGCCAGAGACCGCAACGCCTCGTGGTCCACTTCCTCCAGCGAAGCCGGAATCCACGTGGGGTTGCGGTCTTTGTCGATGACCTGGGCACGGATGCCCTCGGCAAGATCGGCACGGTGCATCAGGTAGCGAGCCAGGCGCAGTTCGCGGTCCAAGGCCGAACGCAGGTCCTGCTCCTCACGTGCAGCCCGCACGTTGTAGAACGCGCTGGCCACGCTGGTCGGGGAATTCGCTGCCAGCATCTGCGCGGCACGCTGCGCCGAAGGATGGACCATCTGCTCCAAGCGTGCCAAGACTTCCTGCGGGGTGGCGGCACTGAAAGCATGATCGATCCAGCCGCGGTCCAGTTCCAAGGCGAAGGACTCGGGCGCACCGTGCATGACCTCGATAGCAGCCGCGATCTCTCCGGCATTCAGCCCCGCGAACTCATCGAGCTCATCGAGGATGTTCTGGGCGAAGTCCTCGGTGACAACGGCATCGGCAAAACCGAGAAGTACGGCATCGGCACCGGTGAAGGACTGCGCACTCATTGCAAAGAACTCGCCGAAGTGGCCCGGCGCGCTGGCCAGCAGGTGGCTGCCTCCCACATCCGGGGTGTAGCCGATCTTCGCTTCGGGCATTCCCATGGTGGCGTTCGGGGTCACCAGGCGCACCGGTGCGTGCGAGGCCAGGCCGATGCCCCCACCCATGGTGATGCCATGGGCCAAGCTGATCAGGGGCTTGGGATAGGTGGAGATCAGGTAATCCAGTTCGAATTCTCTCGCGAGCAGATCGATGAAATCCTGATGGCGTCCGGTGGTGACTGCTGCGTGGAAATCGGCGATATCTCCTCCGGCACAGAAGGCGCGTTCGCCGCGGCCGGTGAGCAGCACCAGCGAAATCGACGGGTCCACGGCCCACGCACGCAGCACCCGGCCCAGCTCAATGAGCATTTCCAGGGTCAACGCATTGAGCTTGCTGGCACGGTTCAGCTCGATGTGGCCGATTGGTCCATGCACGGCCGAGATGACTACGCCATCGCTGGAAGATGCAGGGGTCTGGTTCTCCACCGGGACATTCCTCTTTCTTGGGACGGATGCAGGCAACAGTGGCGCCGCGGCGCAACGAATCAGCGGGAGAGCACCTGGGCGAGCCGGTCCAATACCAGCGCGGCCTTCGGCTTCTTGGAATTCTCCGGTTTCAACGCGAAGATGGAGCGGGCCAGGCGAATCTCGGGGGCATCAACGATGCGGATGCCTTCCGGAGCGTTGGCCATGGCCAGATCGGGAACCAGGGCGGCGCCCAGTCCCGAGGAAACCAGGCTCAGCGACGCATTGAAGTCGTCGCAGTAGGCAGCCACCTGCGGGTGGATGTTGTAGGAAGAGAACAAGCGCGAAATCAAGGTGGCATCCGAGGTGCCCGGGTGGTGGAAGATCCATGGCCATTCGGCCAACTGGTCCACGGTCAGCTGGGCGTCTTCAGCGATGGGCCAGGACGCCGGGATCACTACCCGGAACTGGTCATCGCCCAACCAGGTGCGCTCCAGGGACGCTGGCCACGACAGTCCGCCGGGTCCCACCTGGAAGATCAGTGCGAGGTCGAGGTCGCCGCCGGTGCCAAGGCCTGCGACAGTTTGCTGGGGTTCGCCGATCCACAGGCGCAGGTTGATGCCCAAGGAGGACCAATCCGGTGCCTTGAGGATTTGCGGCAGCGCGTAGGTCGCCAGCGAGGGGAAGATGCCAAGCTTGATTTCCTCAAGGTCGGTAGCTTCGGTGGAGATGGTGGCGACGTCTGCCATGAGGGCGTCGAGGTCGGTGAGCACCCGTTTGGCATGGCGCACCATGCGCAGGGCGCCTGGCGTCGGGGTGATGGAGCGTGCGCCGCGCAGGAACAGCGTGGTACCGGTGCTTCGCTCCAACGCTGTCATCTGCTGGGAGACAGCGCTGGCCGTGTAGCCCAAGCGGGTTGCGGCCGTGGCAAAGGAACGATGCGCCACCACTTCGAGCAATGTGCGCAGATGAACTGGATTAATCACTTCTAAAGTCTATGGCCTTTAGCCAAAGATTTGCTTAGCCCACGGCCTAGAGTTCGTCCTCAAGGTCAACAAGCTCTGTGCTTTCCTCGTCGTCGTCATCGTCTGCGGCGAATTCGTTGTCGAGCTGGTCTTCGGTTTCCAGGTCATCGTCGTAGAGGTAATTGCGCTGTGCCAGCGGGTCGAGGTTGCGCATGGTTTCCGGCATGTCGCTTGAGCCCTCATAAGCCTGGGAATCGCGTCCGTCATCCGGTTCGTAGATGTCGTTGCCGAACTCCGGCGCAAATTCTGTGGTGTCGAAATCCTTCGTCATTGCGTACTCCTTCGTCGAATACGAGGGATCCGCCGGAAGCCGGGGATTTACCTCGTGACTTCTCGTATCACCAGAGTAGGACGCTGCTTCGGGAAACGAAAGACTTGTTTTCTGCAGCTGACAGTGAATGACTTCTCAGTGGTCATGTTCGGCATAGTGCTCCAGCAGGGGAGCGGCACGGTAGGCCAGGTGCGTATGGAGCGCGAAGGTTGTTTCCGAACGGGTGACGCCCTTGACGCGCAGGATCTGGCGCAGTGCTGATTGCAGCTGGTGGGTGTCGGTGGCGATGAGCCGCACCCAGAGATCTCCACGTCCGGAGGTCTCGTGGATTTCCAGCACGCTGGGGATCTGGCGCAGCGCGGTGACCACGGTATCCAGATCGCGGTGGTTCACTTCCAACGTCACGAAGGCCAGGACGTCGTAGCCGAGCTTGCTCAGATCGATGTCGCGGCCGCCGTCGCGGAGGATTTCGGCGCGCTGCAAACGGCGCAATCGCGACTGAGCTGTGTTGCGCGCAACACCGACCTCATCTGCGAGTTCAGAGATTTGGATGCGGGGATCCTTGATCAGTGCGAGCAGCACTTTCAGGTCTACATCGTCTAATCGCACTATATGCTCACTCCGGGTTATCTGCGGGGACAAAATATTGAACAATCTGCTCAAATGCTAGCAAGAAATCTCTCTCGTTGCTTTTAGCAGGCGGATATTAGTGAGTGAACGATCTGTTGTAGTAGACAAACGCAAGCAGAACGCTCAACTAACCGGTGGGGCAGCGAGTGGCCCCACCGGTAAAAACTCTTTCTGGGCATTCTTCGTGCCCAGCTGGTCTGGACTACTTTGATCCCGGGAGTGAATTTGTCGGTTATCAGCGAGCTGCGCATGCAGCCAATGAACCATCGCGTACTCTTCTGGAACCCCGGGCTGACCGCTCGACTGGTGATCACCGTGTCCGTCAGCTTCCTGCTGCTGGTCGGAGCCAACCTGGCCACCCCGCTGTATCCGGCACTCCAATCCGAATTGCACCTTGGCGCCATGGGAACCACCGTGGCCTTTGCCAGCTACGTCTGTTCGCTGATGCTCTTCCTATCCACCGTGGGGCATTGGTCGGATCATATCGGACGCCGTGCGGCGCTGGTGATCGCGGTCGTTGTTTCCTTCGCTGGAACCCTGGTCTTCGGATCGGCCGGCAACCTGCTGGAACTGTGCCTTGGCCGTGGCTTGCAGGGCGCCGGTGTCGCGCTGGCTACCGGTGCTAGCGCCGCGGCCCTGCGTGAACTTCTTCCTGCGCGGCCTGAGTGGGCTTCGCGATTCACCCTCTTGGCCTCATCGGGCGGTGTCGCCTTCGGACCGGTCTTGGGCGGGCTGCTGGCTCATCTGCCCGGCGGGCGCACTACCGTGTTCATGGTGCAGGCGTTCTTGCTGCTGCTGGTCCTGGTCCCGTTGAGCACACTGCAGGCCCGTCCGGCCATTGCGCTGGCTGAGCGCGGCCAGCGAAGCAAGGCACTGGCCCCACGCCGCTTGGGCGTCCCCAGCTCGGCCCGGGCACCGTTCTGGCTCGCTGCCCTCGTCGGCTTCTTGAGCTTCGCCATCTTCGGCTTCGTGCTGTCCTTGGCACCTGGGTACTTCGCCCAAGCCTTTGGCCTGGATTCGGTGCTGGTCATTGGCCTGATTGCCGGCCTGCCCTTGGGCATATCCGCCCTGTCGCAGCTGGTCGTGCGCGGCGGCAAGGCCTTGCTGCCTATCGGTCTGGGATTGATGGCGGCCTCCACCGTAGTGCTGGCCGTAGCTGCCGAGCATCGCCAGCTGCCATGGGCCATCGCGGCATTGGTATTCGTGGGCCTGGGCCAGGGCATGGCCTTCCGCACTGCCTTCGCTCAAGCGGTGGACGCGGTCAACGACAAGCAGCACGCCCAAACCGTGTCCACCATATACCTGGTGACCTACCTGGGCAGTGCTGTTCCAGTCATCGCGCTGGGCTGGGCCGTCGGGGTCTTCGGGCAGCAGCAGAGCATCCTGGTCTTCTCCATCGGCTGCGCCGTGGTGGCGGTAGTGCTAGCCGTCTGGGCACTGGCAGGACTGCGCAAAGCACGCTAGAACCGGGCGAACTGTGGAGGCATGACTAGTCCCCTTCCAGCGCCTGCTAGCCGCGGCGCTCAGTGGGCCGTGGCTGCACGCATCTACATTTCTGCACTGTGGCTCGGCCTCATCATCGGCATTTCATTCATCGAGGCACCACTGAAATTCACCGCACCCGGAATCACCATTCCCCTGGGTCTGGGCATTGGACGCCGCGTCTTCTTCGCCATGAACATGGTCGAGATCATCTTCTTCATTGCCCTGGTGGCCGGGTCGGCCAAGCGCGCTGCCGGCAAGGCCTGGGGCTGGGGCGTAGGGCTGGTCGGCCTATTGCTGCTGATTAAAACCGCAGCGATCCGCCCGGGTCTGTCTGCGCGTACCGATGCGGTGCTTGCAGGAGTCTCCGATGGCGGATCGCTATGGCATTACGCCTATATTGGCGTGGAATTCTGCTTGACCCTCGCTTTGGTTGCGCTGCTGCTGATGGCAGCCAAGCGCTGGATCAGAATTACCGGGCGCTAGCCAGCTGGCAGGCCTCGGCGGTAATCATCACCGAGTCGAGTCGAGCGTGCTCCTCGGTGGGGTAATGGATGGTGATCAGTTCATCTGCCTGCGCTGCCGAAGCGAAGTGGCGCAGGTATTCGGCAACCTGTTCTCCGGTGCCCACCGCGGTGTAGCGCATCATGTCCAGGATCTGCTGCGCCTGCGGAGTATCCATGAGCATATCGATCTCAGCTTCGGTGAATTCCTTCTTCGCGGAACGGCCGATGAAGCTTGACACGCGATGGCGCTTGGCAACGTCCAGCAGTTCATGCGCTCGTTCAGCCGTTTCCGCAGCCAGCACGCCTACGCCGGCAATGACATACGGCTCAGCCAGTTGCTCTGAGGGGGTGAACTCCTCGCGGTAGATGCGGATCGCTTCATGCAGCGCAGCCGGTGCGAAATGCGAGGCGAAGGAATACGGCAGTCCCAGCTGGGCGGCGAGCTTGGCACCGAAGAGCGATGAGCCCAGTATGTACAGCGGAACGTTGGTTCCTGCTCCCGGGGTCGCCTGAACGGTAGGAACCTTGGATTCGCCGGCGAGATAGGCCTGCAGCTCCAGCACATCGTGCGGGAAGGAATCGGCGGCCGACGGGTCGCGGCGCAAGGCACGCAGGGTGGTCATGTCGGTACCCGGTGCACGGCCCAAGCCCAAATCGATGCGGTCGCCGTAGATTTCGGCCAACGTGCCGAACTGCTCGGCGATCACCAGAGGGGAGTGGTTCGGAAGCATGATGCCGCCCGAGCCGAGGCGAATCTTCTCGGTGTGGTGGGCTATGTGGCTGATCAGCAACGAGGTCGCGCTGGAAGCAATGGTGGGCATATTGTGGTGTTCCGCGTACCAGACGCGTTCATACCCATGGCGTTCTGCAGTTTGCGCCAAGCGGACGGAGGACTTGAAAGAGTCGGAAATAGTTGTTCCGGGTTCAACCGGAGCAAGATCCAGAATAGATAGCTTCACACTGGGTACAACCGGTGGCGTACGGGAAGTATTCCAGTAATTTCGGCCTCAAACGCAAGGAACGGCTATCCGCAGTGCGGATAGCCGTTCCTTGGCTAAGTCTGGCGTTAGCGCCAAAGACCTTCTTTAGAGAGCGCGAATGTCTGCAGCCTGCAGACCCTTTGGACCCTCAACAACTTCGAACTCCACCTTCTGGCCCTCGTCCAGGGTGCGGAAACCCTGGGTCTGGATTGCAGAGAAGTGTGCAAAGACGTCTGGATCGCCGCTGTCTGGAGCGATGAAGCCGAAGCCCTTTTCAGCGTTGAACCACTTGACGATTCCGGTTGCCATTTTCTTATTTGGTCCTTTCAGACGTTTCTCGCCGGTTTAGTTGGCGAGCTTGGTTGTAATCTGCGCATCCTCCGAATTCCAGGATGGAGAACGGATAATGCGAAGCAGCCAAGTCATTCACTTCACGTCTAGAAGGGGGCTCGCGTCAACCGAGGTGGTACGACATTCACAAACTTCTAACGGGTACTTCGCGAATTACTTTGGAACTACATTGCCTAGCCTACGTGTTTGGTGACGACAAATGAATAACTTTGAACCAATTAATCAGAAATTTGGTTAAGCGGTGAGCCGAGTTCACCGAAATGCCGGTTTGATGACGCGGAATACGACCACGGCAGCGATCAGGGACAACGCCGCGGCGATGCCGGATGTCAGCAGGACTCCGTGGTCGAAGGCCATGGCTGCGGAGCCCAGCAGAGCTTGCGCATCGGCGGCGCTCAAATCGGCGGCGACCTGGTGCGCTCCGCCCAAGGTCTCGCCGGCAGTTTGCAGCTGGGCATCGGTCAGCGAGCTGGGCGCGAGCAACCGCGAGGTGTAGACCGTATTCAGGATGGTACCGAGCACTGCAATGCCCAGTACCGAGCCCACTTCGTAGGCGGTTTCCGAGATCGCCGATGCCGCGCCGGCCTTGGAAGCGGGTACTGCGGAGAGCACCATGTCATTGGACAAGGTCTCGGTCATGCCGATTCCCGTACCGAGGACAGCAAACGCGGTCATGAGCAGGAAGGAATTGGATCCCTCCCCGGCCAGGATCACCAGCAGGTAGGCGACCGCGGAGAGGATCAGGCCGATGGCCATGATGTTCGGCGTGCCGAAACGGCGCGAGAGCGCCACCGAGAGCAATCCGAAGCCCATGGTCAGCACCAGGCCCGGGGTCATCCACAGTCCCGCCACCAGCGGGGAGAACCCTGCAATGAGCTGCAGATGCTGGGAGACGAAGTAGATGAAGCCCACCAGCGAGAAGATGCCGATCAGGTTGACCATCAACGCGCCAGAGAACAGTGCGTTGCTGAACAAGCGGACATCGAGCATCGGCTGTTCGGCCTTGAGCTGCCGGCGTACGAAAGCCGCACCGCAGGCAATGGCCAGGACGATGGCCGCGGCCGAGAAGTACCACGGGGCAGTTACCGCAGTCTTGATGGCGTAGACAAAAGGCAGGAGGGTGAAGACCACCAGCAGGATCGAGAACGGATCCACGCGGCCCGGGTTCGGGTCCTTGGATTCGGGAACAAGGATCATGCCGCCGATCAGCAGGGGCAGGAGCATTGGCACGGCCATCAGGAAGACCGAGCCCCACCAGAAGTGCTCGAGCAGCACGCCGCCGACAATGGGGCCAAGCACAGCACCGCCGGAGAAGGCCGCCGCCCACACCGCAATGGCGGTCCGGCGTTCGGTATCATCCGGGAAGATATTGCGGATCAAGGACAACGTGGCCGGCATGAGCATTGCGCCGAAGACGCCAAGCAGGGCACGGGCGGCCACCAGCTGGGTGGCATCCGTGGCGAAAGCGGCGAGGGCGGAAACCAGTGCGAAGCCGGTCGCGCCGATCAGCAGCAGCTTGCGCCGGCCGATGCGGTCGCCCAGTGATCCCATGGGGACCAGCAGCCCGGCCAGGATCAGCGGGTAGATGTCGATAATCCACAGCAGCTGGTTCCCCGAGGGGGACAGGGCTCCGGTGATTGCCGGGACCGCGAAGGAAAGCACGGTGTTGTCGACGGAAATGAGCAGGACAGGGAACAGCAGGACCACCAGTGCCGCCCAACGGCGCGGCTTGCTGAGCACTGTAACGCGTTCGGAGATATTCGAGGTCATGACGTTCGCCCTTGGATAGGTAGTGGAATGCGCGGAGATTTGCCCGCAATTGTTAACTGTACCGTCTAGACGGTATAGTTACAATTGTTGGTAAAGTCAGATCGATCACGAACTACACCTTGGAACGGAGAACTATGGCTCGCCCACCTGCTGCCCGCGGCAAAGTGCTTGACGCTTATATCGCGCTCTTGTGCGAAGAGGGGGAGCGGGCAGCCACGCTGGATGCCACGGCCGCACGCGCCGGGGTCTCCAAGGGCGGGCTGCTCTACCACTTCGCCTCCAAGGATGCGCTGGCGGACGCGGTCATCGAGGCCGCGGAGGAACATGTTGCCCGTGATGTCGAGGGGATGCGCACCTCAGCGGAAGGGGCGTCCGTTTATTACGTGCGCACCAGCGCGGAAGTCGATACCGAATTGGATCGGCACCTGGTGGCCCTGCAACGCCTGGCCCAGGCCGGGGTCAAAGCCGCGACGGAAAAAATCGAGAGCACCAATGAGCGCTGGTACCGGTGCATTCTGGATGAAGTCGGTAGCAAGGACATCGCGCATCTGGTGATGCTCGCCGGCGAGGGGCTCTACGCGAACCTGGCCCTGCCCGGGACTTGGTACGAACGCAATTTTGATGGCGAGCTCAATCGCTTACTAGAGTTGGTCTCGAGAATAAAAAAGTTGGGAAACCTCAACGAATAGCGAGCAGGTAGAAATCAATGAAGAACAAGAGCGTTGCTTCTCCAATCAGAGGACGAGTTGGAGCGCTGCTTGGCATCCTGCTGCTGGCACTGTCCCTGCGCGCCGCAGTGGTGTCAGTATCCCCATTGCTCTCCCGCATTGAAGCGGATATCGCGTTCACCGAGTTCACCACCGGCCTGCTGGCAATGCTCGCGCCCATTGCTTTCGCAGTCTTCGGACTGCTCACTCCGCGGCTGATCAAGGCTTTCGGCCTGGAAAAAACCCTGATGATCTCGCTGGGCCTAGCTGTCATCGGCCAGGTAGCGCGGATCTTCATGCCCGAGGTCTATTCCTTCCTCGCCCTGTCCATCATCACCTTGGCTGGCTACGGCATGGGCAATGTGGTGCTGCCACCGTTGGTCAAGAAGTACTTCCCTGACCGTATCGGCATGGTCACCAGCGGCTATGTCACGATGCTGGCCATAGGCACCTGGATGGCCCCTCAGTTCTCTGTTCCACTGGCCAATCTCAGCGACTGGAAGATCTCCATTGGTTCCTGGGCCGCCCTGTCGGGCATCGTGCTGGTGCCATGGCTGGTGCAGCTGCTTGCCGACCGCGGGACACAGCGCCCGGATAATCCCGTCCACGCCAGCGGGCATCCGCAACCTATCGCTAAGATCAACCCCTGGAAGTCCAAAGTGGCTTGGGGCCTGGCAATTTTCCTGGCCGGCAACTCGGCGCAGACCTACGTCTACTTCACCTGGCTTCCGCCCTACCTGCAGAACCGCGGTCTCGATGAAATGGCAGCGGGCAACATGCTGGCGCTCTTCGCGATCCTCGGCCTGCCGGTCAGCCTGCTGGTTCCGCTCTGGGTGCCTCGGCTGAAGCACCCGATCATTGCAGTCCTGGTCTTCACCTCGTGCTGGATTGCCGGGCACCTTGGCATCTACCTGTCGCCAACGCAGAACACTGCGCTGTGGATCTGCCTGGCCGGCCTCGGGCAGGGCACCTTCGCCATTGCGCTGCTGATGATGAACCTGCGCTCGCGCACGACCTACGGTTCAGGCGTGCTCTCGGGCTTCGCCCAGGGCCTTGGCTATGCCGGTGCCGCAGTGGTTCCCATGCTCTTCGGCGTGGTGCAGAAAGCCACCGATTCATGGGGTGCGGCCTTCTCGATGCTCGGCGGCTGCGTCATCGTGATGCTGGTCGGCGCGATCATCATCAATCCGCCGCGCACCATCGAAGACGATTCGCCAGGCACCGAGGACCTGGGCAAGCTCGAGCGCATCGACTAGAAGTGGCGCTGCGGACCCTCGCTGCACGGTGGCGTGGGGCGGGAGCGATGCCAATGGCCCGCGGCCAACGGGACCGACCAGCCGAAGCGGATGGAAGCCACGCGGATGGCAAAAGCCAAGGCGGCAATGCCGGCGCCCACCGGAACGTTCATCAGCCCCAGATGCCAGGCCACGGCGGTGAGCACGGCACCCACCATGGCGGCCAACGCGTAGATATCGCGCGGGTTGAACAAATCAGGGGTGACGTTGGAAATGACATCGCGCATCAAGCCGCCGCCTACGCTGGTGATGACACCAAGCAGGACCGCGGTGACCGGATTGAAGTCGTGTTCCAGGGCCTTGAGCGTACCGGTGACGCAGAACAGGCCCAGGCCTGCCGCGTCGAATAGCTGGACCAGGCGGTGCAGCTTCTGCACCGCGGGGGTAAACGCGTAGACGCACAGCGCCGCGAGCACCGGAGGCACAAAGTAGACCGGATGCGCGAAAGTCGCCGGGGACTGATTGAGAATCAAATCCCGCACCACTCCGCCGCCCAGTCCGCAGACCCCGCCGAGGAAGGCCGAACCGAGCAGATCGAAGCCACGGCGCGCGGCCATCAATGAACCCGCGACGGCGAAGAAGAAAATGCCCATGAGCTCGATCAGGATGTACATTTCGGGCCTTTTGCAGGTCAATCAGTGGGTGGTCAAGGCTCAATTATTGCTCACCGGCGAGCTCAGCCAAGAATCTTGGCGAGCTTGACCAGGGTGTTGTGGTTACGGGTCGTCACAATGCGTTGCTTTGCCTGTGCGGCCATGAGCTTCCCGAGGGGATTCGCGGTGCTTTCGCCCTTGCGGACAATCCACGCTACGGCACGGCCCTGGACCAGGTAGGCTCCTGGCCCAGCGGGTCCCTGGATAGCGGCGCCCACCGCTTGGGCATCCTCAGCCGATTCGCAGAGCGTGAAGTAGCCATGGTGTTCGCTGGCCGGATCAGGCAAGGGCAGCGGGAAGGGCTGGGACAGCTGCTGGATTTCCGCGACGGTGCAGACAAGCGTGGGAATCGGCCGCTGGTAGTGCCCGGCCAGAACCGCATTGCAGTGCTCCTGTACTTCCAACGGATCGGAACTGGATGCGCTGAGCACCGCATTGCCACTGGCCAAAAGGGTTTTCACGTCGGTGAAACCAGCAGCGAGAAGCAGCTGGGCCAGGTCCTTCATCAGGACCTTGACCCCACCGACATTCACCCCGCGCAGGAATACGGCGTATCTAGTCATGGATCAATCCAAGCGCATCGGATTGATGCTTGTCGAGGGTCGTTGTGAGTCATAAAGATCGCTAGGATCAAGAATATGCCTACGCACTTACCCTTTGGATCATGGCCATCATCGATTTCCGCGCATGACGTCGCTGCCGGAACCAAGCCGCTGGGCGGAGCCTGCTTCTTCTCAGGCAAGCTCATTGTCCAGGAAGGCCGTCCTGCCGAAGGCGGGCGCATCACGCTCATGGAATACGGCACCGACGGCACTGCCGGTGCAGAGCTCATCCAGGCACCATTCAACGTGCGCTCCCGGGTCCACGAATACGGCGGCTCCAGCTGGATGATCATCGAGGGCGGCACCCCGGCCATTGTCTTTGCGAACTTCGCTGACCAGCGGGTTTACCGGCAAACTGTCGGGGAGCACGATGCCGCGGCCCTGACCCCCGCCAGCGTAGCCGACGCAGACCCGCAGCTGCGCTTCGCCGAATTCACCCCGGGTCCAGAAGGCAGCATCCTGGCCATCATGGAAGACCTGCGGGCAGAACCGGTACGCCACATCGTGCAAATCCCACTGGACGGCAGCGCAGCCGAGGACCCGGGCAAGATCCGCATCCTCAGCGCCCCGGCGCGATTCGTTGCAGCGCCACGGCTGAACCCCGCGGGAACCCGGCTGTCCTGGATCAGCTGGGAACATCCGAATATGCCGTGGGACTCCACCGAGCTGCACCTGGCTGACTTCACCGAAGACGGCGTACTGGAGGACACCGTCATCGCCAGTGGAGCAGAAGTCTCGGTCATGCAACCGGAATGGCTCGATGATGACCAGTTGGCTTTCATCTCCGATGCCAGCGGCTGGTGGAACCCCTACCTCTACCAGGACAGCTCGGCACGCACCACCCGGCTGGTTGACCGTGCCGCAGAATTCGCCGGCCCGCTCTGGCAGGTGGGCACACGATGGTACCTGGCAGAAAGCGCCCGCACCCTGCTGTGCTCCTACGGCACCGGCACCACCAAGCTGGCACGCCTGCACGCGGACACCGGGGGATTGGAAGACCTCGCGCTGCCATTCACCGGCATCCGCCCGTTCGCGCTGCGTGACGGGTGGCTGCTCGCTGGCACGTCATCGATGACCCAGGGCGAAGAAATTACCTTGATCAATCTCGACACCTTGGAACACCACCCGGTGACCCGTGCGATTGCGCAGCTGCCGGATCCAGCGGTGCTTCCGGAGGTTGAAGAGTTCGAGTGCAAGAACCTCGCCGGCCAGTCCGTCCACGCGTTGCTCTACCGGCCTTCCCAGGAAGGTTTCGCAGGAATGGAGGGCGAACTGCCGCCCTTCGTCACCTTCGTGCACGGCGGGCCGACCAGCCAGGCTTCCCCGACGCTCAGTGCCACGGTTGCCTATTACACCTCGCGCGGGATCGGGGTAGTCGACGTGAACTACGGCGGCTCCACCGGCTATGGCCGCGAATACCGCAACCGCCTGCGCGGCGCCTGGGGTGTAGTCGATGTTGCCGATACCGTCGCCGTGGTCAACGCGCTGGTAGCGCAGGGCATTGCCGACCCCGCACGCATCGGCATCGAAGGCGGCAGTGCCGGCGGGTGGACCGTGCTGTGCGCGCTGACCTTCTCCAATGCCTTCACCGCGGGCGTCAGCCGCTACGGTGTTTCGGATCTGGTGGGCCTGGTGCAGGACACCCACGACTTCGAATCGCAGTACATGTTCACGTTGGTCGGACCGTATCCGGAAGCTGCTGATCTGTACGAGAAGCGCGCGCCAATCAACCACGTGGCGAAGATTTCCTGCCCCGTATTGCTGTTGCAGGGGGATGAAGACAAGGTGGTGCCGCCGGCGCAGTCCCAGATCGTGGCGGACGCGCTGGCCGAACGCGGCATTGCCCATGCCTACATCCTCTTCGAAGGAGAACAGCACGGGTTCAGGAAGTCGGAGAACATCATCAAGGCGTTGGAAAGCTCATTGGCCTTCTACGCGCAGATCTTCGAATTCCAGTCGGACGTTCCTGCAATCGTGCTGTCCTAGGACAGATCAGGACCTGGATCCGGGGCCTGCCAGGAATCCCGCAAGCGATCCATTTCGCGGCGGTCCTTCTTGGTGGGCCGGCCGGCGCCGCGTTCGCGGATCGGCACCTGGGGAATGACCAGGCGTTCGCGCGGCGGGGTGTGGTCGATGTAGCATTTTGCGGCAACTGGCGCGCCGACGCGCTTGGAGATCAGCCCGCTGACTTCCAGCTCGCGGTCGAAACCGTCTTTGCGCACACGGATGCGATCACCGGAGACAACGGTTTGCGACGCCTTCACCGGATCGCCGTTCAAGCGAACATGTCCGGCACGGCAGGCAGTGGTCGCGGACGAACGAGTCTTGTAGATGCGTACTGACCACAGCCACGCATCGAGACGTACTTTGCCGCTTCTTGGAATTTCGACCATGGGAAAATTCTAGATCAGCAGGTGGCTAGTGCCGCTGAAGCTGCTAAACCGTAGCCTCGTCGCAAATCCCGATCAGGCGCTGCTGCAGCGCTTCGGGTGCTTGGTCTCCTGAATTTGCGAGCTCCTGGAGCACATCGACCAAGTCTTGCGGCAGGCCACCGCCCTGGACCGACTTCACAATGGACGAGAGGACACGAAGTTCGCTAGCGTCAATGGTGCCGTCCTGGACCGGTGCGCAGGCCTGGCGCACGATTTCCTTGGACGCTGCATCGGTCAGCTGGTTAGCCGCGTCGGCCGCGGTGTCTTCAACAAATGCGCATCCGGTGCTCAATAGCGCCATACACGAAATCGCAACGAGTGCTGTTGCCTTTCGAACTTTCTCAATCCCCATAACAATAAATCATAGCCATGGAGATTGAGTTTCTGCTGAATGCCAACCGAGTCGATCATCTGAAGATCGGATGGCATGATGCACAATGGATCGGTGACTAGCGAGCAGAAGAACACCGCAAATGACAGCGCAACGGGGCAGCAAATCATTGCCCAACTGGCCCGGGAACTCTCCGAGGAATCCGCGGTAGCCCTCTGGCAGATCAAGGCAGCGATCGAGCTCCTGGACTCCGGATCCACCGTTCCCTTTATTGCCCGTTACCGCAAAGAGGTTACCGGCATGCTCAGCGACAGCCAGCTGCGCCTGCTCGAAGAACGGTTGCGCTACCTGCGTGAATTGGAAGACCGCCGCGCAGCTGTACTGGAAGCCATCGCCGAAGCCGGCAAGCTGACCGACCAGCTTGCCGAAGCGATTCGCGCCGCTAGCACCAAGGCGGAACTCGAAGACCTGTACTTGCCATTCAAATCCAAGCGCCGCACCAAGGCCCAGATTGCCCGCGAGGCTGGCCTGGAACCCTTGGCCGATCTGCTGCTCGCGGACCCAATGACGGATCCGGTGCAGGCAGCTGCCGACTACCTGAACCCGGATGCAGGATTTGCCACCGACGCAGATGCGCTTTCCGGCGCGCGTTCCATCGTGACCGAGCGCGTATCCCAGGATGTCGTTCTCGCCGGTGAACTGCGCGAACGCCTGTGGAACACCGGCAAGATCGGTGCCAGCGTCGCCTCGGGCGCCACCGCAGAGGGCCAGGGAAAGTACTCCGATTACCTGGACTATGTGGCACCACTTGATCGCTTGCCATCACACCGGGTCCTGGCCCTGCTGCGCGGTGAACGCGAAGGCGTGCTGAATCTGCAGCTCGCTGAAGCTGATCCACGCGACGAGCGTGCCTTGGACGAAGCACGCAGCGCCTACGAGAACGCTATCGCCTCCTCCCTGGGGCTGAACGTTCCCACCGGTGCGCCGGCTGCCAAATGGATTGCGCAGACTGTGCGTTTGGCGTGGAAAGCCCGCCTGCTGACCCGCTTTGAATCAGACCTGCGCTCGCGCTTGTTCGAGGCCGCTGAAGACGAATCGGTGAAGATTTTCGCGGCGAACCTGCGCGATGTGCTGCTGGCGGCGCCGGCCGGGAACAAGGCCGTGCTGGGCTTGGACCCGGGCCTGCGCACCGGTGTGAAGGTTGCAGTGGTGGACCTGACCGGCCAATCGGTGGAAACGGCAACGATCTATCCCCATGCGCCAGCCAATAAATGGAATGAATCGATCGCGGTACTGGCCAAGCTAGCCCAGAAGCACGGCACCACGCTGATTGCGGTAGGCAATGGCACAGCGGGGCGCGAAACAGACCGACTAGCTGCCGAGGTCATCAAGGTGCTTGGCGGCGAGGGCGTCAGCAAGGTCATCGTCTCGGAAGCCGGCGCTTCGGTCTACTCGGCCTCCGAGCTGGCAAGCCAGGAATTGCCGGATATGGATGTGTCGCTGCGCGGCGCGGTATCGATCGCCCGCCGCTTGCAGGACCCGCTGGCCGAGCTGGTGAAGATCGATCCGAAGTCCATCGGCGTGGGCCAATACCAGCACGATGTCACTGCCTCGAAGCTGGACCGCGCGCTGGATGCGGTGGTCGAGGACTGCGTGAATGCCGTAGGCGTCGATGTGAATACCGCATCCCCTGCCTTGCTGGCCCGGGTAGCCGGCGTGGGGCCGCTGCTGAGCCGCAATATCGTGGATCACCGTAACGCCAACGGCCCTTTCGCTACCCGCAAGGATCTGCTGAAGGTACCGCGTCTGGGAGCCAAGGCCTTTGAACAGTGCGCGGGCTTCTTGCGCATTACCGGTGGCAAGGAGAAACTCGATGCTTCCTCGGTGCACCCCGAAGCTTATGTCCTGGCCAAGACCCTGCAGAGCAGCGCTGAGGCGCAGGGCCGCCGGCTTGAAGAGCTGAACCCGCAGGACTTCGCCACGGACCAGTTTGGCGAGCCAACCATTCGTGACGTGATTGCCGAGTTGCGCCGTCCTGCCCGCGACCCCCGTGGCGAGTTCGTGACGGCCACGCTCAAGGAAGGCGTCGAGACCATCAAGGACGTCAAGCCGGGGATGGTCATGGAAGGCACCGTCTCCAACGTTGCGGCCTTCGGTGCGTTCGTGGACCTGGGCGTCCACCAGGACGGCCTGATCCACGTCTCGGCCATGAGCAGCAAGTTCATTTCGGATCCTCGCGAAGTGGTCAGCTCCGGCCAGATTGTCAAGGTCAAGGTGCTGGAAGTGGATACCGTGCGCAAGCGCATTTCGCTGACTCTGCGACTGGATGACGAACTGCCTGCTGCTGGCGCGGAGGCCAGGAATTCCGGGCCAGGCGAACGCAAGGGACCGGGAGCTGGCCGTTCGGCGCGCCCGGGCCAGAACCGCACTGGGCAGAGCCGCACTGGGCAGAACCGCAAAGCCGAGCCCGCGCAGGGCAAACCGGCTGCACCGGGCAACACCGCGATGGCCGAGGCGCTGCGCAGAGCAGGACTGGGCAAGTAGGTTAGCATCGTATCGGCATGCCTAAGTTAGGTTAGTATCGGCTACATTAACTCGATCCCAACTTGGGATGATTCCCTAATTCAGGTTTGACTAAGTGAGTCCGAACTTCGGTGACAAGGTGGCAAAACAGGTTTAGTCTGATGACATGGAACTTACAGGAAAACTGGCAGAAGCCTTCAGCACCCAGGTAACTCTCGAACTAACCGCAGCAACGGTTTACCGTCAGCTGGCAGTTGAAATGGACGTATTGAGCCTTCCCGGCATTGCTGGCTGGTTCCGTGCCCAGGCCGGCGAGGAAATCGTGCACGCGGAAAAGTTCATGACCCACATGACCGACCGCTCGGCCCACCCGAAGATTGGCGAGCAGCCTGCCCCGACTGTGAATGTGAACAGCGTTGCAGATGCCTTCGCGGCTTCCTTGGCTCACGAGCAGAAGGTCTCCGGAGCGATTCGCGAGCTGTACCGTTTGGCACAGACCGAGGGCGACATCGACTCCCTGCCGCTGCTGCACTGGTTCATCGATGAGCAGGTTGAAGAGGAAGCCACCGTTGGTGAAATCCTGGATCGGGTCAGGATGATCGGCAACGATGGAAGCGGCCTGCTGCGACTGGATGCAGAGCTCGGCTCGCGTTCTTCCGCATCCTAGGAGGCGGCGAAGCACGCATCTTCTAAAAATGGAATAAACTTAGGGAAGCAACCGGTGGTTGCTTCCCTAAGTTTTTTCATTTGAGGTGGTTGTGAACCAGGTGGGCTATCCACATCAGTCGGCTCGGACGTCGTCCATTGCCAATACCCACCGGACGACTGCCTCGCTCAAGCTGCGCAAGGGCGCCGGCCGCCACTACGTAGTGCAGAGCCATTTGGAGCACGGCACAGAGCTGGTCCTGATTGAGGTCAACGGCTCGTGGGCGCATGTTCTCGTGCACCAGATCTACGGTTGGCTGCCGAATATCTATCTTGAAGCGATCCCGGCGGTCTTTGACGAGCCGGTAGTTGCCGAAGACGATGACGAGCTGGCCGAGCCAGTTCTTTCACGCTATTCATTGATCGAAGCCACCCATGCGACGACGGCAACGTTGAATCTGCGCAAGGGCAGCGGCACTGGGTATCCGGTGCTCAAGGTCATTGACCAGGGGTCCAAGGTCCGCTCGATGCTCCAGCAGGGATTGTGGTCCCAGGTGCAGTGCGGCAAATTGCTGGGCTGGGTTCCCAGCATGTACCTGCAGGAGATTCCCTCCCGTCCAGCCAAGGGCGGGCTGATCGCCGTCCCCAACCAGCGGGCACTGACCACCATCGGACTGAACGCGAGACGCGGTCCTGGCGACCATTACTCGCTGGTGCGGATTCTTCCGGCCGACACGGCCGTGGTCATCGTTGCGCGCCAGGGCGCGTGGCGGCAGATTGACCGTGACGGCGAAGAAATGTGGATCCCTGCCAGTCAGCTTCGCACGGTGTACTGACCAGATTCGATTCTGTTTCAGGCGATCTGCAGATCTGCAGACGAAACCAATCCGGATTCTGTCGCCACTACTGCCAGCTGCACACGATTGGTGACGCTCAGTTCCTCCATGATGCGCGCCAAGTGGAGCTTCACCGAGCCTTCGGAGATGTGTGCGATACGGGCGATCTGAGAATTGGTGAGCCCGGCCGCGACCAGGCGCACCAGGCTCCGATCGCGGTCGCTGAGCTTGCGCACGACGGATTGCTGGCCTGAGCGGCGCACGATTTTCGCGGTCGATTCCCAGCCGTCCGACGGCTGGGCAAAAAGTTGGTAGCCTGCAGCGAGCATGCGCAGTGCGCTGGGCAGTTCCGCGCTGATGGAGCTTTTCGAGATCAGCCCCGAGCTGCCAGCATCGTAGGCCTTGGCGATATCGTCCCGCTGGTATCGGGTAGCCAACACCACGATCTTGGTATTTGGTGCACTCTCGGAGATTTCGCGGATCGAGGAGAACAGATCCGTCCCATTCAGCGACGATTCCAGGATGACGAGGTCCGGCTCCAGCTCGGCTGCAGCTTGAACGGCCTCGGACATGCAATCCGAAACATGCTCGATCACCATGTCGCTGGCCTCGGCTAAGACGCCAGCAATCCCGGCCCGTGAGAAATGGTCACTATCAGCCAGATGAATACGGATATGAGACATACAAGAATCCTCCATCACTACGAACTGGAATTGTCCTGGCCAATCCTTCCTAACCCGTTCTGAGGCGGGGAAAGCTAGCAGGTGATTCACAGTCTATGGCCAACTAGTCAAATCCCTTGGTTTGACAGATAGCATTGCAAGGTTGTTGTCATATTGTTACATCACTGTTTGGGTAAATTTTCATGTCAGTGGTTGTAAGTGCATTATTTCCTCAAATGGCAGGAAGTTAAATTACTGTTCAGTATTACCTGCTGGCCATCGAATCTGACCGTGTGGCCAAGAAGTTTGACCTGAGTATGCAAAGAAATGGCTGAAAGAAACCTGTGAGTCGGGGTTCGTCCAGCATAGGGTCAAATAGGAGCTCTTTGGGGTTCCCTAGATCACAACCAACTTTTGGAGGATAGTGGTGCAAGCAAATAATTTGCCACCTAAGAATGGCAAGAAACCGCGTGCCGCACGCCGCGTTCTTGCAGGGGCAGTCGTTGCCAGCCTATTCGTGGCTCCTACCGTAACTGCCGCATACGCGGCACCTGCTGACGGCTCTGAAGCCCTGGGTCGCGTACTGGATCTGAACTTGCTGGACATTCCTGTTGCTGACGCTGGTTTTGCCTATGCTGGCAATCCAAGCGCGCCGGGCCCAGTTCATAATCCACTAAACGTTGAAGCTTTGGGTGCTCTGAACCTCAACTTGGGTACAGGACTCAGCAACGTGCCATTGATCAACGGTGACGGCACTGGACTTCTGACCTTGGGTGAAGCTGGAGTTCTTAGCTCGTACGCCGAAACCCCGAGTGTGACTAGCGCGAAGGCGGGAGCAGGCGCAGTCAGTGCTGATGGAACCATCGGTCTCGACGGCACTAACTCGGGCGATATGACTGCGAACGTCGACTTGACCCGATTGCTTGGTCAACTCGGTGTAGACGGATTGACCGACCAGATTGTCGACGAAGCATCGTTGGAGATCGGCGCGTTGGGCTCAACCGCTGACAAGACCGACGGCACCTTGGATACGCAATACCTAGTCGCAGGCGCGTCTGCCACCGTTAGCAGCCCTGCAGTCGAGGGCTTGACTAGCGCGCTAGGCGCCGTTGTCGATGATCTTGGTACGACACTCAACACTGGTTTGTCGACTGAAGGTGTACTGGGCACCATTACTTCTGGCCTTGAAGCAATTGATATCGATCTGCGCCCTCTCGCGCGTATCGGTGTCACAGATTCAACGGTTGCCCTTAATGGTATTGACGCGGCTTTGTCGCAAGTCAAGAACGACGTACTGACTGGCGTCGTCACTTCTGATACTGGGCTGGTAACCATTGATCTCGGGTCAGGCGACATTAGCGTTGACCTTTCAAAGATCACTACTGGCGGACTCAATGGTAAGCCTGCAAATTATGAAGTGCTAAGCACCACGGCAGTTCAGGAAATTGCAGATGAGATCACTCTTGCACTTTCGAATTTAGTAACGGATCTTCGCGACAGTATGGTTGCGGCGCTTGACCAAATCGACATCGTGGTAAATCTTGGCCTAGAAGCGCGTTTGCTACTTCCCCTGGCATCAGGTACCGCAACCGTAGAAGGAAGCGTTGCTAGCTTCTTGGGATTAGTTGAAGACCAGCCGACGACGAACGTCGATCTGACTCTGGCGGGACTCGACCTCGGAGCCCTTATTACTCCTTTGGCCACTGGTGTAGTGGATGTCGTGGGCAGTGCCTTGGGTACCTTGGTCAATCCGGTAATTGACGGACTGCCTGGCGTCATCACCGGAATCGTCAATGGCGTAACGGATCCTCTGGAACCAGTAGTTGAAGGGGTTCTCAACGAGATCGTTGAGATCACCGTCAATGAGCAGGGAACCACTGTAATCGACGATCCGGATAGCGAGCAGGATTCTACGGAGGCTGGCGACTACGTTGCTGCGCTTTCGGTGACGCTGCTGCCTGCAATGGGTGATAGTGCAAACAAGATCTCGTTTGCACGTTCCGAAGTACGAGCTGCGGATGAAGCATCAGTCATCATCACTTCCCCGGAAAATGGTGCACAGATTCCGGAAGGCGAAGTCGTTACCGTTGAAGGTTCTGCTCAACCAGGCAAGACCATCACCGTAACGCTAGATGATTTGACCGAGGAAGCCATCGTTGGCGAAGACGGGACTTGGACCGTCGAGTTTGAAGGCGTGACTCCCGGTGAAAAGACTGCAGTAGCGACTGACGGCGACGATGATGCGAATTCTACGGACGAAGTCACTTTCGAAGTAGTTGCCGCAGCGGTTGATGCTGACGCTACCGATGCAGTTGATGCTGACGCTACCGATGCAGTTGATGCTGACGCTACCGATGCAGTTGATGCTGACGCTACCGATG
>NZ_JBLVOC010000008.1:17952-19407 GCF_053543575.1 Glutamicibacter sp. AGC84 | reverse complement strand
CAAAGCGCTGGTCAAGTCATCGTACTGGTCAGGTGAGAGAGACAGATGAATGTCTTTGCGGTGGGTGTTCAACATGAACTCCTGGGTTGTCCAATAGTTCTATGGCCTCTGACCTTACTGCCGGGTAACAGGTATAGATCAAGACCGGAGAAATTTACTCAGCAACCCCACAAGAACCGTGACCAGCCAAGAAACATCGGTCTTTGCTGAAGTACAGGACGCGGGCACCGAAGTAAAGCGAAATGGGATTGCCCCGGCCAAGCCTAAAGGAACACCGGCATGCTACGCCATGACGCAGGCCTCACCGGCAGTTCTTCACCCGGTTCCCGTGAACAGCCACTCGAGGCATCCGAATGGCCGTGTTTCTCCTCGCGGTCAATATCCTCTATTCACGGTGGACCGCAAGACGAAACCATTGGAGACACAACCTCTTTCGGGCACGACTCAAAAATCTAAAAATCAGCCAAAAAATCTGAAGTCAGCTGCATCCCGTAAACCACTGACCATGGATTGTGGGAAATACCGTTCCGGAATCAGGTTTCGGGAATCCGAAAAGACTGCGAATCCGCTCACTGACGGATAATGCGCGAGCAGTTGATCCTGCGTCCCATAAATGATCGTTTTTGAATCATCTACACTACTCAAAGCATCGACTGTTCAAAATTTTTTAATTGCGCTCAATACCTCGTCAAATACGGATTAAATGTTAAAGCTCAGTATAAGCTAATCAATATGATTGACTAAGGCAACTAACAGATCGATGGGTGAAACTTTTGAAAAAAATCACTTCAATTGCTCTCGGCGCTCTTCTGCTAGGTAGCTCGTTGCTGAGCGCGCCAGCTAATGCAGCCCAGATGGAGCCAGAAAATTTCGTAGAAACACAGGCAGTCCCAGCCTATGCTGTCGGGGAAAGTGGAGAACGGTTCTACTTTGACAACATTGAACAGAAGTTAGGGGTCGCGCAACCCGCAGCATACTGGTCACCCTGTGGCGTTTTCGATAAGAACGAAAAGCTCGTCAGAACTTTCAGTAGGCAAACGGTTAAAGGAGTCTCGGGACGTACAGCCTATCTACGTTGTGGCACAAACAAAGTCGTCAAAGGTAAAAATATCGGTTGGGGCTATCGGCATATCAAAGCTGGCCACATGAACGACTGGAACAACCAGGCGGAATCCTTAGGTGCGAACTGGAGGGACTTCGCGGATTGGGCAACAAACGAAGCCTTAAAATGGTCATGCCTAAAGAAATACCAAAGCGGCAATAAAACTATTCGGTACGGTGGGGTTTATGAACTTCGAGATTCCCGTGGGCGGATCATAAAAAAAGTCGGCGTCACGGCATCAGTTTCAGCCACAAATTCCCGTCTCATCACATCTCATCCCGACAGTGTGAACCGAGCTTGCGGTAAATAATCAAGCTTCGCTGGTAAGTTCTAACAAGAAGGGCTATGGCGCA
>NZ_JBLVOC010000008.1:0-17932 GCF_053543575.1 Glutamicibacter sp. AGC84 | reverse complement strand
CCCCCTTCTCAGTCTTCTGCTTCTATTCTCATACTTGCCCCGTACATGGTTCCCCGTGAACCAGTGAAAGTATGAAGAGCTGCTATCAACTCCGAGAACGCATACTGTTCGCCGCCGGTAAAGCCTCGCGGCATTCTAATCCCGTTCAAACCGGCAAGTTCATTTTCCGTAACCCTCCATTTGACGACCGCCGTGCCATTATCGTCAAAATTGGGATATTCGATATAGATTCCCCACGGAGTTAGGCGAGCTTCATACCCACGTTCGTTCACTAGGTAATCAACATACCTTTGACGCTTAAATGTCTCCATAGAATAATCCTAAGTCCTCCAAGCAAACAATCTAGTTACGGTAGCGAAGATCTCTGATAATGAATTCCGACAGGTTACGATTGCGATGGACCCAAGGATCTTTTTTCGCCACGAACTGTCATTGTTAGAGCTTTCTCACAGTTAGCATCATACGAACCCCAGCAGCGCCAAGGGTTAACTCTGATACCTCCACGTGGTCTTACTCCTTTAAGATGATGTGCCCATGATAGGTGTTCCTCGTGGCCTGGCAAGTGATATTCGCTTATCAGAGGCCATGCACGGGCCACGATCCGCCGTCGAAGGAGAACTCAGGTACCGCAGCTTGTGGCTTGTGTGCGGGAGGTCGTTTGGTTCCTGCTGTCCACGTGGGTGCAGGAAAAGCAGCGCAGCGATTGGGCTTTTGCTGTGCACAGGTGGGCAGGAGGCTTAACCGCGATGCCCTGGTTTCGTCGCGGTTGATTCGGCTTCGGGTAGGGTTTCCATCCAGCAGGTCGCGTTGATCGCGACCTGTAGCGTTGCCAGGGCTTGGGCGACGGCTTGTTTCGTGTCGGGATAGTCCTTGTTCCACGAGTCGGTGCTCATGGTGATGCGTCCGGTAGCGGCGAGGTCTTCCAGCTCGTTGGCCAGGGCTTTGAGATCATCGAAAATCTCTGAGGCGTTGCGAGTCATGGTTGCTGTCCTTCGGTGGTGGGGTACGGAGGAAGATTATCGAACGTCACCGACAAGTGCGGCAGCCACGTCCCGTAGGTCTCCCCTTTCTCGTCCTCCCAGACCACGTGCACTAAGTGCGGGGTGCGGGCGGTGGCCTGTCCGTGAATTTGTGGGGTTCCGGTGGGCGTATGAATGAGAGCGGTTACGGCTTGATGTGGCTGGATGGGGTGGCCTGGGTAGTCTCCGGGCTGTAGCCGCATCACTCGATAGGGTTTGCTCTGGTGAGTGAAAACGTCCCAGGGGTTCGGTACCGGGGGTGAGGTTTGAGCGCGGCGGCCGGGGGAGCTGGCGGCGGAGGCCGCCGCGCGCGATTTCTGCAACCGCTCAGTGTCCGCTTGCAGGTTTCTTTCCCAGATGCTGGGGTCGCTAGTCATAGGTTTTATTGTCCTTGGTGTGCTGGGGATATGGCTAAGTGAGGGGCTTGGTTGCCCCTCACTTAGCCGGTTATTTACTTATCGGGTGTGCTGGCCGATTTCGGTAGCTTCCCGCTGGTGAACAGTCGCCGTTGCAAGTGTGAGAGCCGGTGTTCCGGGTCAATGGCTAGTGCCTGATCCAAGAACTTCATCGCTTCGGTGCCCTGTCCGGCCATCCAGCGAGTCCATCCCAGCGCTGCCAAAACGTTAGGGCGGTCATCGCCGGCCAGGAACTCTAGCGCCTCGTAGAGCATCGCTGCGCCGGCATCGAAGATCTTCCGATCAGCGATCAGCGTATCTCCCATGAGCAGCTCGGCCAGCTCCTGCTCGGTGCTGGCGGTTCCGGCCAGTGCTGCGGTGGCGGTGTCGCGTCCCATGCGCAGGGCGTAGGTTCCGGCGATCCAGCCGGCCATGTCCTCGGTGACTTTCCCGTGATCGAGGTAGCGGGCGATCTGGTGCATCATGTCGTTGCCGAGCTGAAGGGCGATGCCAGTAATACCCCGGGCTTGAATGCTCAGGTAGTCCTCCCCCGCCATCTGCGCGATGCGCTCAGCCTTGGCATCCATGGTGGCCTCGGTGGCTTCGGTGCACTGCGGTGCATCCTCGGCCAGCCGAAGCGATCCGGTGGCCAGCATAGCTTCGAGGGTGAACGGGTTGGTGTAGACCTCGGCGTAATCCACTGCGTCGGTACTGTCCCCGTCGTAGTCCATGATCTGCCCGTTGGTGACCAGAACAGCCTTGGCGATGGGTGCGCCTGCTGAGTCAAGGCGCTGGCTCAGTTCGTCGTACTGGGCGAACGTCATAGCCTTGTCGCCCTCGTAGCTGACCAGAATGGTCGCATCGATCGGCTCGCTAATCGAGGCGAGAATCCGAATCACTGACGAGGCGAACTCCGAAGCTTCGGTCTCAGGGTGTGCGTCGATGCGCAGGGTGGCCAGTACCGAGCTGTTGGCGCAGAGTACCAGCACGATGGAATCGGTGGGGTCAAGGTGCAGGGCTGCGCGCACGAGGCTCGCAATCCCTACCTTGTCATTAATGGTAGCCATGGTGACTGCCTTTCCTTGGTTCTCAACTGAGGCCCGAGCTGGTCTTTCCAGCATGGGTTCCTATCCCCTGTTGATACTTCAATTCTAGCAGTTTGCTATCTTGCTAGCAAGCTAGTTTGCTGTTTTTGTTGAAAGATGTTTGCTATCTTTCAAGCATCCTAGAAAACTTGCTTAGCAGGTCAACGCAACTTTTACGCGTGATTGCATGGGTTCCCCTTGTTCCGATACATGCCAAAATGCACGCCTGAAAGTTCTGTCAGGGGTGGGCGCTAGTCCATCGCGTAGCGACGCGCAGCGCCCTTGACTGGGCTTTCAGACGTGCAACAATCGGGCATCGGGGCAAGGAAAACCCCGATTAGGGAATGTCGATCTTATCCGGCCGGAATCCTGACCAGTGATCTTGATCGGTGACCACGACAGGGGCTTGCCCGTATCCCAACGATCGGACATATTCGAGCGCTTCTGCGTTCTGGCTGATGTCGATCGTTTCGTACTTGATGCCCTTTTTGTCTAGCGCCCTATAGGTGGCGTTGCACTGGACGCAAGAAGGCTTGCTGTAGACGGTGACAGTCGATTTCATGGCTTTCTTCCTAGTGCTAGGCCTGGGCTTCCAGGGCGGTGATTTCTTGGGGACTGAGCTTGTAGGCAAAACTGCATTGTCCGAATGCTGTCGCTGCTGCGCTGGCTTCTACCTCCGTGTCATAGAATCCGAGAATTTCCGTGACTGGGCAGTTCAGCACGACATAAGGGGCAACGGTAGTCATTGGTGATCTGCTTTCAGGGGCGTGGTGCCCCGCCTTTCGGCGGGGCGGTTGGCTAGTCGTTGGGTAGTCCGCGATATTTTTCGGGTAGCTTCTCGAACTGCTCGGGGACTCCTTCAGGGCCGTCGCTCTGTCCGGTCTTCCAGAAGAAGTGCGCGTCGCGGTCTATGGCTTCCTTGCACGCTTCCAAGTTGTCGAAATACTTGGTGGTGGTGTCGCCTTCAACGTAGAGGCCGTATCCGAAGTGGCGCTGTCCGCTGACATCCTGGGCTTGTCGGGCGAAACCGATGATGTAGGGCCATGCGCCGAAGTCGTAGCCTTCACCTCCCCACTGCGAGATGACCGTCCAGCCTGCTTTCTCGGCGGTTTCGATGTAGTCGTAGCCGTCTCCTGCGCAGTCATCGAGTGGCAACTGCGGGCCGGCGAATTCGATGCTAGTCATTGTGACTGCCTTTCCTTGGTTCTCAACTGAGGCCCGAGCTGGTCTTTCCAGCATGGGTTCCTATCCCCTGTTGATACTTCAATTCTAGCAGTTTGCTATCTTGCTAGCAAGCTAGTTTGCTGTTTTTATTGAAAGATGTTTGCTATCTTTCAAGCATCCTAGAAAACTTGCTTAGCAGGTCAACGCAACTTTTACGCGTGATTGCATGGGTTCCCCTTGTTCCGATACATGCCAAAATGCACGCCTGAAAGTTCTGTCAGGGGTGGGCGCTAGTCCATCGCGTAGCGACGCGCAGCGCCCTTGACTGGGCTTTCAGACGTGCAACAATCGGGCATCGGGGCAAGGAAAACCGGTACCAGGTTTCGGGCACCAAAAGGCGAACCCGACCGCATAGGAAGGCGGTCGGGTTCGGTTTGCTTCCAAGGAAAGGAAGTGAATCTATTGTCTCACGGGCGGCTTAAGCACGCTTCTCGAGGAATTCTTGGAGAGCTTGTGCCACGAGAACCTGCTGCTTGATGTCATTAGCCGCAGCGTAGAGCTTGATCTGAGTATGCAGCTCTTTTGGTATCCGCACGTTGAGCGGCTTCATCTCCGGCTCATTTGATTCTGGGGTCCTGAAGCTCTCGCTCACCGAGGCAGTCTTCTCGGTTGAAGTTTTCGCAGCTGGCTTCATCTTGTCTTTAAGGCTGCTCATGACAGTGCCTCCATTAGTTCCTTGGCCACTTCTTCATAGCCCATCAGGTCGGTGGGAATTTCGCCTGGAATAGTCTTGAATGCCTGGCGGTGCTTGATTCGGGTGTCGAACAGGGCCAGGTCGCTGTCTTCCAGGAATTCCAAGCTATCCCGGAGTGCGACCGTTTGTTCGTTGACCTTGGTGAAAAGGGCAATCCGCGCGGTGTCGGCCGGCAAGTTCGCGTTCGTGGCGACCAGTCGCCGTAGATCCATGACTGCTGGCTCTGTTGGCATGATGACCACATCAGCAATCTTGATTGCGGCATCGATAGTCGCCGGATCTCCTGGGGGAGTGTCGATGATGACGAAATCCGTGGTGCTCTTGCCAGCAAGCCGCTTCAGTTTAGCGATGTTCACAATCTCGACCGGGAATGGCAGCGGAGTTCCAGCCTCCTGAGCGTCTTCAGCCCATTCAGTGGCAGAACCCTGCATGTCGGTATCCCAGAGCTCGACAGTGAAGCCCAGGACAATGAGTGCACAGGCGAGATAGATGGCGCTGGTCGTCTTGCCTACGCCGCCTTTGGTTTGCACGAGTGCAATGGTTGTTGCCACATTCGCCTCCTAATCATTTGCACGCAAGTTATTTTGCATGCAATATCGTAAAATCGCAAGCTATCTTGCAATTTTTCTACCTAAGCATAAGATTACTAGTTTGCTAGCATTCACGCAAACTATTTTTCAAAATAGCTAGCAAAATTCCTTTATGGGCTTGAGTTTATCTGACGGAGCGGGGGAGTAGCCTAGGCTCGTTATGCCTGAGGAACTTGTGGACGTGTTTTTACGCCGGCCGGTGCGCCCTGGAAGATTCGGCGGGGCGGCCGTGTCTGGCAGGTGGTGGTGGAGCCAACCTGTCATTTTGAGCGGGTCGCGGGGTGTTGGTAGTAACGGGGACGGATTGAGCGCTAAGCCCTGCGAGGGCGCGAGGTAGCGTGGTGGTATGTCTACTGATCAATATTTGACTGAGGAACAAGCGGTGGTGTTCGGGCGGTTCGTAGGCGAGCCATCTCAGGCGGAGCTGGAGCAGTTCTTCTATCTCGACGCGGCTGACCTGGAAGGGATTGCTGAGCGCCGCGGTGACCATAACCGGCTAGGTTTCGCGCTTCAGGTTGGGACAGTACGGTTTCTGGGTGCTTTCCTGTCGGATCCGCTGGATGTTCCGTGGTCCGTGGTGGAATATTTGGCGACACAGCTCCGAATCGCTGATCCGTCGGTGATCAAGCGGTATCCCGAGCGGGTTGCGACTCCGAACGCTCATGCGCGGGAGATACGCCGGCTCTATGGCTACGTGGACTTTACGGGAGCTGCGGTCGAGGATCTGAGCGAGTTCGTTTACTCGCGCGCCTGGACGCATGGTGAGGGGCCGAAGGCGTTGTTCGCCCATGCGGTGGCTTGGTTACGTCGGAAACAGGTACTCCTTCCTGGCGTGACGAGACTGCTGAAGTCGGTTCAGGCTGCTCGTGAACGTGCAGTGTCGGAGCTGTACGAGCGACTGGCTGGGGCAGCAATGGTCGCGGATCCTGAGTTGCCGGGACGTTTGATTGGATTGCTGGCCGTTGATGAGGGTGCCCATGGGTCCAGGCTAGAAATGTTACGCGCAGGGCCTGTGAGGTTGTCCGGGCCTGCCTTGAACAAGGCCCTGGCGCGGGTCGAGCAAGTCAGTGCCTTGGGGATTGGCGCGGTGGAGACTTCAGGAATTCCTGCATCGCGGTTACGGGCGCTGGCACGGTATGGGGTGGAAGCAAAGGCTCAGTCGCTGCGACGGTTGGCGGAGCCGCGCCGCACGGCCACGTTGGTTGCGACAGTGGAAGCGTTGTCAGTGGTGGCGGTCGATGATGCGTTGGACTTGTTCGATGCACTGATGTCGTCGAAGGTATTGGGGCCCTCGAAGAGGGCTGCGGTCGCGGCACGGTTGGAGACATTGCCGGAGCTGGAGAAGGCCTCGGCTGTTCTTGCCCGTGTCGGCCGTGAATTGGTCTGTCTGCTGGAGGAAGCGGGCGAGCAAGTGGATATAGCGAGGGTATGGGCGCGGCTGGAGAAGGTCGCCGCAAGGGATCAGATCACGCAGTACGCCGACACGGTCGGTGCTCTCATCCCGGATGCCTCGGGACTGGAGGGCGCGATGCGTGTGCAGGTGGCCCGCCGATACCGGACGGTTGCCCCGTTCCTGGGGTTGTTGGCTACCGTGTTGCCACTGCGGGCAACGGCAACGGGACAGCCTGTGCTTGATGCCCTGGCCGGATTGGAAGCCCTGCGTGGCCGCCGGCAGCTCCACAAGGACGACGTTACCGAGGCCTTGGTACCGGCTGCCTGGCGCGCGGCGGTGTTCGGTCGCGACGGTGTAGAAGTTGACCGGGAAGCATGGATTTTGTGCGTGTTGGAGCAGCTACGCGTTTGCCTGCGCCGTCGGGACGTGTTTGCCACACCATCGACCCGGTGGGGCGACCCACGCGCCCAGCTGCTCGACGGTGAGCAGTGGGAACAGGTACGTGATCGGGCGCTGACCAGCTTGGGCCTGGAAGGGCCGGCTGCTGAACACCTGAACGATCGTGTTGAGGTACTGGATACGGCCTGGAAGAACTTGACGGCAAGCCTCGAGGAAGCGGGCCCAAACGGTTCAGTACGGGTGGAACCCTCAAGTACGGACGGGCGCACACGTTTGAAGGTTGACCGTCTGGATGCCCTGGAGATCCCGGACTCGCTGCGTGAACTCCGTGGGCAGGTCGCCTCGATGCTGCCACGGGTGGATCTTCCCGAGCTGCTGCTGGAGGTTCATTCCTGGACCGGGTTCCTCGACGCCTACACTCACATCGGGCAGTCCAGGGCCCGTATGGATGATCTGCCGCGCTCGGTTGCGGCGCTGCTGGTTGCAGAGGCCTGCAACGTTGGCCTGACACCCGTGGTTGCCGAGGGCCACCCGTCTCTGACGCGCGCTCGGCTTGGACACGTGGATGCGAACTACCTGCGCAGCGAGACTCACGCCGCCGCGAACGCGACCTTGATCAAGGCCCAGGGTGAGATCCCTGTCGCTCAGGTGTGGGGCGGTGGGCTGCTGGCCTCGGTCGATGGTCTGCGGTTCGTGGTACCGGTACGCACGATTAACGCTGCCCCGAACCCGAAGTATTTCGGCCGTGGACGCGGGCTGACGTGGTTCAACGCGGTCAACGACCAGGTGGCCGGCATCGGCGCCACTGTCGTGCCCGGCACCGTGCGTGATTCACTCTACGTGCTGGACACGATATTGAACCTCGACGGCGGCCCCCGACCGGAAACGATCACCTCGGACACAGCTTCCTACTCCGACATGGTCTTCGGGATCTTCGCCCTGCTGGGCTACCGGTTCTCGCCACGGATCGCCAATCTGTCCGACCAACGCCTCTGGCGCGCAACCCCGCGTGGCACCACGGACTCCGATTACGGGTCGCTGAACGATGTCGCCCGCAACCGGATCAACTTAGCCAGGATCGCCGCACACTGGGATGACATGACCCGCGTCGCTGCGTCTCTGGCGACAGGGACGGTGCGCGCCTACGACTTGCTACGCATGCTCTCCCGTGACGGCAGCCCGTCCCCACTCGGTGCCGCGATCACCGAATACGGGCGCATCGACAAGACCATCCACCTGCTCGCCCTCATCGACCCACTCGAGGAAACATACCGGCGAACGACCCATACGCAGCAGACCGTCCAGGAATCACGCCACCGTCTGGCACGCGCCATCTTCCACGGGCGGCGCGGGCAGATCTACCAGCGCTACCGCGAGGGCCAGGAGGACCAGCTCGGTGCACTTGGCTTGGTCCTGAACGCCATCGTGCTCTGGAACACCCGCTACACAGATGCCTCCATCAATGCACTGCGCGAGGACGGCAACCTCGTGGATGACGCCGATATCGTCCGGTTGTCCCCGCTCGGCGATCAACACGTCAACATGCTCGGTCGCTATGCCTTCACCACCACCACACCAAGCGGGCTTCGCCCCCTGCGTATCTCCCCTGATAGCGCTGACTGAACCATAGGTAGCGGGTCTGATACTGGTATGGACCACGCTGCTCTGAACGTAACCAGTCCCGCAAGAACCCAAGGAACGTCTACTGGGACAGCTCCTTTTGGCGAACCTGTCTGTGCGCGGTTCACCGCGATTTGGAACATTCAATTCTTGGCAGCGTGCTCGTGAGTTCTGGACTTGTGGCAGCGGGAACGCTGCTGCGGGATTGCCTCCTGCCTGCCCCTCGTGGGCGTGGAAGCATCCTTAGCGGACTCCCACGCCCAGGTGATGAACATTTGCACCTGTGAGGGGGTTATTCGTGTTCCTGACGTATCAACTCGATGGGGTCTTGGCTCTCAGTGGTGGCATTGAGAGGATGCTTCATTTCGTCTCGTCGCATTCTCCCGGCGAGTACGGCAAGGACCGCGATCAATACCGGTGTTGTCCCTGCTACGGCGAAGATGACGGTTGCGGGCACCACCATTGCGATGGGGCCGACCAGGGCAATCGAAAGTGGCATCAGCGCGATCGAAATGAAAAAGTCCAGGCTTGCGACGCGGCCAATCATGTTTATCGGAACCCGCTGTTGCAGAAGCGTGCCCCAGATGACCATTCCTGCCCCTGAGCTGAATCCGACAATGAACAGGGCAGCTGCCATCACCCAGAACGATGTAGTGATACCCAGGAATGCTAGTGGGATGGTCCCGGCACCCCAGCCAAGCACCATGACACTCAGGTAGCGGCGTGGCATTCGCAGGGAAGAAACAACCAGCGATCCAACCGCCCCTCCCATCCCGAACGCAGTGAGGAGAAACCCAAAAACCTGCTCGCCATTGCCGAAGTTGTCTCGTGCAATGAAGGGAATGAGCACTTCTATCGGCCCCATGATGATCAATGTCATGAGGCACGCAAAGATGAGTGTCCAAAGCAGCCATCTCGTTTTCACCGTAAAGGAAATACCTTCACCCAGATCCGCAAAGATACCTTGTGACGCTGCGGCTCGATCTAGTTCTTTGGGGCCTCTCGGGTCTGGACGTATGAAGACCACCAGGCTCAGTGCTATCGCATAGAGTGCGGCGACGACCAACGCGCCGTGCATCGGAAGAAATGCTCCCACGATCATTCCTCCGATCGCCGGCCCGATTCCTTGCCCCATAGTGGGTCTGAGTGCACCTTCCAAACCGTTGGCCGCCAAGAGTTCATCCGGGGGCAAAATGGTGGGCAGGAAAGCACTGTAGGCCGGGTAGAAGAACGCGCTCCCAGCCCCGAGCATTGCTGAGGCAAGGGCCATGTGCCAAAGCTGGATACCTCCACTGAACGCCATAAGGGTCACCATTGCCACGGCAGCCAAGTTCGTTGCCTGGACCGAGATGATGATGGTCCGTTTCGAGAAGCGGTCGGCGGTGACACCTCCGACCAGAGCGAAGGCGAAGAGGCCGCCGCTGAGGCAGGCCGCGACCATTGATAGTGCCGTGGGTGAGTTGTCGATCGAGAGTACCTGGAAAACCATCACGATGGTCCACATGCCGGTTCCGAAAAGTGATAGACCCACCGCGCCTAGTAGTAGGCGGTAGTCACGATGATGAAGCGGGGCCAAGGCCCGCCATTTTGATGCAGAAGCGGGTTTGTGATGTGGTGACGTATTCATGAGGTGCGCCCTTCGAATGTTGAGCTTCCAGACCAGTTTTCTTTGGGGTTTGCCAAGTTGATGTGCTGCCAGCTTGCAAGGTCGCGGCGAAGTTGACGGTCGTGGGTCGCTACTATTACGGCGGCCTTCGTCAGGTGTAGCCCCTCGGTGAGTTCATCAACAAGGGATATGGACAGGTGGTTACTGGGTTCATCGAGCAACAGCACATGAGGTTTGGTTGCCAGTGCCATCGCAAGATCGAGACGGCGCTGTTGGCCCATGGATAGCTCCCGCACGGGACGGTTAAGATCGGCCGAGGATAGAATCCCGAGCGACTTGAGGGAAATCATTTCGCCTTCTTTGAGCGTTCCGGCGCTGGTCAAGGTGCCGAGGTGGGCGTTGAATGCGTCGCGTGCCCGCAATGTCGTTGCGGTAGGAGATTCCTGGGCAAGGTATGCGATTCTTGCTCCACGGGCATGATGGATTTCTCCGGTAGAAGGTGCGAGGGTTCCGGCCAACACGTTAAGGAAGGTTGATTTTCCGGCACCGTTCGGCCCGGAGACCACAAACTTGCTGCCCGACTCGAGGAAAAGCGTCGTCACTGAGGGCATCCGCCCATCGACTGCGACTTCCACCGCCTGGATCAGTGTGACACCAGGCCGCGCGGAAAGTTCGGGCATTCGAAATTCAAGCGGTGGCTCGGGAGCAGTGATTCTGTGATTTTCAAGGTCATCGCGCCGTCTGTGCACCGAACGAACAAGACCTGGGGCACGGGTTTGCCGCTGGTGTTTCCCTGTTCCCTTGGGCGGTCGCCATCCCGACACGAGCCGGTTCTGAGCGGTTGCCAGGTCTTGGGTCAGTCGGGAATGTTCGGCTTGTTGCTGTTCGTATTCATCGACCCACCGTTCACGCTCTGCTGCGCGTCCTTCCTTGTACCCCAAATACCCTCCGCCGTAGAGGCGCGGAATCCCGTCTCGGCTCGGGTCAAGATCCAAGATGTGGGTTGCAACATCTGTCAGGAGTGCCCGGTCGTGGCTCACGACGACGATTCCTCCTGGGCTACCACGCAGCTGCTCGGTGAGATAGTCCAGCCCCTGCTGATCGAGGTGGTTCGTCGGTTCGTCCAGGAGAAGGAAATCATGTTCAGCGCCCAATAGGCAGGCAAGCCTGACGCGATAGCGCTGACCCACAGATAGTTCAGACAGCAGTTTCTCTCTGTCGGTGACGGCACCCAGAGCTTCGAGAGCGACGTCAACCCGGCGATCCGCGTCCCAGGCATCAAGCGTCTCGGCCGCATTCAGGGCTTCGGTGAATATCTCCTCCGCTCCTGGTGACTGGGCCGCCAAGGCTTCTGCGCCAAGATCAAATGCGCGCAGCGCAGCGCGGGAATCGGCCAGTTGCTCGGTGATGAGATCCCCGACCGTGCGGCCGTCATCGGTGGGCATTTCTTGTTCGGCGATGCCGAGCGTGCCAACGCGTAGCACTGTGCCTGAGTCAGGTGCCAGTATCTCGGCAAGGACGTGAAGCAGGGTTGATTTTCCGCGGCCGTTTTCGCCGACGATCCCCACTCGGGTTCCTGGTGTGATGGTGAGGTCAACGTTGGTCAGGACCCTACGCCCGCCACGGACAACATGAATAGTGGAAGCTATGAGCTGCGCGCGGGCGCGTGCAGGCAAGCTAATTGTGATGGTCATTATTCCTCCGAAAGGGAGGCGCAACCGCTCGGTTAGAAAACACCCATGGTTAGAAGTGATGGGCGTGATGTGGAGCGGGAAATGCGCTCAGATCTGCTGGGACGCCACACATGACAGAAATGTCGGTGACGATGGCATGAAAAACCAGCCCGCAGCCTCGGAAAACTCACAAGGAGCAGACTGGTGTTAGCCCCAGTAGACGAAGAATAAATAATTCACAGTTGCAATTGTACCATGGCAAGTGTTCAGTGGCGGGCTCCGTTTAGACTGTCGATTGAAGCTGTCCCGCAAGCTGGTCCCCTTGCGGACGCGAAATCGTAGTGCAGAGGACTTCGGACAGTCAGTGCAGTCGGCTTAGGGAAATGACAGCGTGTTTCCGCAGGGGCGCATTCCTGTATACCCGGTGCCCGGGAAAATGCCCGGTGATGCGGGTGCTAACCGGGATACACTGCGGCCGGACGTAGCATGTCGAGAAACGGTCATTTGACGACATCCCGAACCTGTCGGTGACACGCCTCGGAAACTATGTCGGAAACCCGTGATGGAAATCAATGTCGTCAAACCATGCGGCACCGGTATTATCGACATATGTTGATCGGATATGCGCGTGTTTCCACCGCAGACCAGAACCCGGACCATCAGGTAGACGCCCTCATGCGTGCGGGGGTCACCCCAGATAATATCTACATTGACCATGCCAGCGGCGCCAAAGCCAGCCGGCCCGAGCTCGATAAGGCCCTTGCCTCTGCCAACCGAGTTGGCGACCAGCTTGTCATTACTCGCCTGGACAGGCTCGGGCGTTCGGTGCTCCATCTGGTCACGCTTGGTGCGGACTTACGAGAACGGGGCGTGGGGCTGGTCGTTCTTGAGCAGGGCATCGACACCACGACCATGGAAGGGCGCGCGATGTTCGGGATGCTCTCCGTTCTTGCCGAACTTCAACGAGAGCTCATCGTCGCAAATACTCGCGACGGTCTCGCCGCTGCCCGCGCCCGCGGACGAACAGGGGGAAGACGCCCGAAGTTGACGCCCGACCAGGCCCGCCACGCCCAGCAGCTCTACGACGCCGGGGACCATACCGTCCAACGGATCGCCGACCTGCTCCAGGTCCCGCGCTCCACGATCTACGGCCACCTCAACAAAGAAAGCATCAGACGGCGCCCCACCGACAAAGGGCCTATGCAGGCTTAGCGCTCAATCCGTCCCCATTACTACCAAGACCCCTGTGTTAACTCGAGTACTAAACGTGTGGCTTGTGTGCGGTCGGTCGTTTGGTTCCTGCAGTCCATCATGTGTGCGAAAAAGCAGCGGAGCGAGAGGGCTTTTTTCGTGCCCATGTGGGCAGGAGGCTAGGAACATGCCCCGGTTCGGCGTGCGGCAGCCAGGGCTGCGCGTGCGGCTGCGGCGCCGCGGGAAGCGGTGCTGCGCAGTTGCGGGCGCTGCGCGGCTTGTTTGGCGCGGCGTTCGGTTGCGGCTCGGGCGGCGGCGCGTGCGTGGTTGCTGGCTGCTGCTGCTCGCTGGGATCGGCTGAGCGTGATTTCTCCGGTGGCGGTGCGCCATTGGTTCATGCGGTGCAGGATCGCTGCGCGCAAGATCCGGCAGTAGTCGATGTAGGACTGAGTTTCACGGTTGTGCTGGGGTAGTGCTCCCCAGGCTTCCTTGCCGTGCAGTCCTGGTGTGGTGCGCCATTCGAGGGCGTGTTGGATATCTGAGATTGTCCATCCGTTGGAGAAGAAGGGTTTGAACATGTTGAGCACGTTTTTCTTGGAAAAACGGGCAAAATCTGGCATCCGACGCAAGATTTCAGCGGCAGCCGATAGCCCCTGTCCTCTAGAGCTGATCGTTCTGTGAGCTGGCCACAGTTCGACTGGTCGATGATCGGCTTGGTGAGTTCGCACGGCGGAGCCGTGCCTTGGGTTGATTGTGCCGCGTAGCGGCTCATTGTGAGTGTTTTCTTCGCGCGTGCGCGTGTAGGAACTTACTTCGTAAGTGGTTAACCCCCCTACGGGGAGGGGTTCTAAGTTATTTCCACAGGCAGTGTTGTTGGGGGTTTGGTGGGTTGGTCGGGTAGCGGTGGTGTCTTCGGCGTCTTGGTGGCGTAGTCCGAGGCCGATAGGGCGGCAGATGACGTAGACGGGGGCTTCGTTGGTAGCTGGTTGGCCGGCTTTGGCGGCGTATTGTGCGCTGCGGCCGGAGGCGACGATGCCGAGGATGCCGTGGGTGCGCAGGAAGCGTAGGGCGTTTCCTACGGTGGCGCGGGATACGCGTGCTTTGGTGGCGATGGTGTCCCAGGTGATGCGCACCGTCATGCTGTCGTGGTCGGTGTAGCGAAGGAGGACCCAGAGCACGGCGAGGATGTTGCGTTTGCAGTCTTTGCGGCGTTCGAGCAGGGCGTCGAGGGTGCGTGTGGCGCGCCAGGCTTGGGCGGTGTGGTCGATTTTCTTGCTGCCGTTGGGGATGGCCCAGTTGATGGCGCGGGGGGAGGTTTCCTGGGCGCGCGAGACCCGCTTGATGTGCAGGGGTGCGGGGGTGCGGGCGTGTTTGGTGGCGAGGGCTTCTTTGCCCGCGTTGAACTGCGTCTTGCCTTTGGCGCTGAAGGTTTGGGGGGTTTCAGCTTTGGTGAAAGGACGGTGTCCTTTGGTGGTGTGGGCGAGGATTGCGGCGATGCGCCCGTCGGTGGGGCGGGTGCACCAGCGTGGTTTTGTGGTGTGGATCGCGGTGTTTTGCGGCGTTTCTTTGGTGCTGGTGCTTGATTGGGCGCGCGGAGGCGCTACTATAGACACATAAGTCCTTTTCTCTTTGGAGGGTAAAGGAAGGGGAGCATCCGGCTTGGTAACCGGAAGCTTCGTGGTAAATCTCGATCTGGGAACTTTGGCGAGCTACACAGATCGGATTCAGAATTTCAGTCCCGCGCATTGCGCGGGCTTTTCTGTTTAAGGCTTAGTCGATAGGCAGGTGGCCTTCCTTGCTATCGTTTTGGGGAACCCATGTTGGAAGTCCTCGGTCGTCATATTCCAAGGTCTCCACCATGAGGTCGAAGAATGCGGCGGCTGACATGCCAGCTTTCTTCGCAAGATCCGCGAAATGCTCTTTATTTTCGCGCTCGACCTTCCACCCCATCGGCGTAGGGTGTTTCATGGTGCCATAAGCGCGGCCATGCGGATTCTTCATATAAACATCCTATGGTTGCGCAACCAAGTTAATCGACTCGCGACACGCACAAAGTTTATTTTTCAGGTATCCGATAGTCACTGGATGCTGATAGAGGCGGATCTGAAGTAATTGTCTGGGTAGTTCTGTATCCCGGAGGCTCTCTTCGGTACTACGAATCTCTGAAGTATCTTTATCTTTATGGCGGGTTGGGAAGGGTCTATGCATCCCGAATGGGACATGATGTATGCAGCCGGACTGACGGCCCGCGAAATCGCCGACCGCTGCCACAAGGGGGTCACCACCATCCACGCGCATTTCCAGGCACGGGAAAGGTATGAACCCGGTACTCATGCCAAGCATGAAGCAGCATTGGCCGCTAGGGGAGTGGACCGCCCGACGGTTCGCTGACGCAAGAGACTGGCTGAGGTCCTGGAGTACTAGAAGACCCGAGACCGGCTTCCACGCCATGATGGGGATGAAGCAGAGCTCCAGTTGCACCGGTGGCTGCTCGAGCAGCGACGGGCCCACCGCAGCAATTCGCTGTCTCTCTCGAAGATCGTCCTGCTGGAAGACCTCACCGGTTGGAGCATCGATGCGCATCAGCGGCAGCTCGATGAGGGCTGGCGGGCGCGCCTAGCCTCGCTGGTGGAGTTCGCCGGAACCTATGATCGGACGCCGAGGTACCAGACCTATTCCACGGACCTGTTTCGTGCCATGTTTTGAGAACTGAAAATAGATATGGGTTTTGACCTGTAACTTTAGGGAACGCGCAGGCGCGATGTGGTTACTAAAAATAGGTGTTTCTGTACGCTGAAGAGCATGGGATCACGATATATACGCAAGGTTCGCACCGCTTGCGGCGCGATTGCAGTGCAAATCGTGGAGAAGAACGGCAGAACCGTCACCGGCATTGAACACCTCGGCTCCGCCAACACCGACCAAGACCTCGCGGTCCTGCTTGCTACTGCGAAAGAACGCCTGTTGCCTGGCCAGGGCACCCTCGATTTCAGCATCGAGCAACAACCTGCGGCCATGGATGATGTCCCGAACTGGACCGTTCAAAAGTTGCCCGTGGAAGCAGGAGCCGTCGGGCGGCCACGCAGCGCGCCGGTCGACGCTGACGCGAGAGTCATCGCATCCCCAGCTACGGAACTCTGGGAAATTCTTGAGGCCGCCTACGACCGACTGGGATTCAACATCCTGGATGACACAGCGTTCAAGGCCATGGTCCTGGCCAGGCTGATCGAACCGACCTCATAAGCAGATACCGTTCGTGTCCTCAAACACATTGATGCACCTCACCCGTCCTTGCGGACCCTGTTCCGCAGCCTGGGTGCCTGCATCGAGAAGGACTACCGCGATCAGCTGGCCAAGGCCAGGGTCGCCTACCGGTCGGCCACCGCGGGCTTGGCCTCCTTGGTGATGTATGACGTGACCACGCTGCATTTCGAGGCGAAAGACGAGGACAAGCTACGCAAGGTCGGCATGAGCAAAGAACGCCGCGTCGACCCGCAAATCCAAGTGGGATTGCTGGTTGACCCGTCTTGTTTCCCTTTGGAGCTGCATATGTTCGAAGGCAACAAGGCCGAAACCACCACGATTATCCCCGTCCTGGAAGCGTTCCAGGAACGCCACGGCCTCACCGACTTGGTGGTCGTCGCTGACGCGGGCATGCTTTCGGCCAATAATCTAAATGCGATTGAGGACGCGGGGTTCAGGTTCATCGTCGGATCCCGGCTGACTACGGCGCCCTACGACCTGCAGGAGCATTTCGATACCAAGGGCAACCGGTTCACCAACGGCCAGGTTCTTGAATCCACCCAGGTCATGGGTACCGGGAAGAACGGGCGGGAACGCAGAGTGGTGTATCAGTGGTCGGCCAAGCGGTTCGCGAGGGATAACCGGAATATCAACCTCATGGAACGCAAAGCCCTGGCGGTGGCCGAAGGGAAATCGCCGTTGAAGAAGGTGCGGTTCTTGAAGGTGACTGGGGCCGATAAAGAACTGGATGAGAAGGTCATTGAGCGGGCCAGGATGTTGGCTGGCTTGGAGGGTTACGTGACGAACCTGCCGATCGAATCGGTGCCTGCCACGCAGGTGATCGGTGCGTATCATGACCTGTGGCAGGTGGAGGCGTCGTTCAGGATGACGAAATCGGATCTGCGGGCCAGGCCGATCTTCCACCGTGAGAAGGATTCCATCGACGCGCATTTGACTGTGGTGTTCGCGGCGTTAGCTATCGGCCGGCATTTGCAGGAACTGACAGGGCTGCCGCTGAAGAGGTTGGTCACTGATCTGAAAGCCGCCAGGTCAGCGAAAGTACTGGTCAACGGGCAAGTGGTGACGTTCGCTGCGCAGATTCCTGAAGGCTTGGAGGAAGTGCTTTCGCGTCTTCGTGGTGGTTACTAAGGCGTTTGGCACGACACAGGACGGAGGCCGAACGGGTCCTCGGGATCTGGTTGCATGTGCAGCATCAAAGACGGGCATAGGGCACGCTGCTGCCGTGGCGTCTGGAGATGATGGATGCTGCGTTCCTGCACTGGCAGAGTCGGATGTGAATGCAACACCTCATTAGGCGTGACTTCTGAAAAGTTGGCTACCAGAAGTTTGCACGAAATTGCCGACCGATTTTGATGAAAAATTCATCGAAGATATCCACGAACATTTCCATAGCAATAGTTAGGGTAAAGTTTCTCCTAGTTTTTCACTCCTAAGAATTAGTGATTATGGGGAAGTCTTGAAAAAAATCGGTAAGGTAGTAATTTCTGGGTTGTTGTTTATTTCTTTACTAGCAGGAGCGACTCCGCCTGCGGTAGCTCATGCTCTCCCCGCCGCTACCACTCAGACAGATACGGTTGATCCTGTTTTGACTTCAGTCTCCATGAAGTCTGCAAAGACTCTTCGCCCAGGACAAACACCTACGTTTGAGTGGGTGGCCACCGATACCAGTCCAGTGCGAAACATGGCTTTCTGGATCTATGCGCCTGATGGCCGCATCAAATACGCGTACTCAAATTCATCAAACTTTGCTGGGAACAAATCAACGGGCACCGCCCAAAC
>NZ_JBLVOC010000007.1:123465-128802 GCF_053543575.1 Glutamicibacter sp. AGC84 | reverse complement strand
AACGCCCTGCGACGCGGGCACCTGTTCACCTACCTGGATACAGATCTGAACGGCTTGGGGATCAACGCGACGACGAACATGATTGAAGGTGCGGTGAACTCCGGCATCCGGGCCATGATTTTCTATCACCGAGGGATGCCCATTGAGCATCGCCGGCGGGCGTGCGAGTGGTTCTGCTGGACGCATGCGGATGAAGGGAACCGCCCGGCCTTGCGGACACTGTTGCGCCCGGAGCATTACACTCCCGAAGCGAAGAAGAAGGCGCAGCACATAGTTGATGAAGCACCAATCGGCCCGGAGCTTTATGGCACTGGCGCCAGCACTGAGGATGGGCAATTCATTCGCAGTGGGTGGATGAGGAATATCTACTAGAGCCGGGTTTTAAGGTTGTCTGGCCCGGGAACACGCCCGGGTCAGACACACTTTATTGCCTATAGCCCCGAGTTTGGCATATTTGAAAGCGGGAAATCGCCAATTCCCGAAGCTGCACCCCGGAACGCGAGGCTCATCGAATCAATTAGCGACGTTCGGCGACGACTCTTCTCCGCCGCTGACGAAGTGAAGGGGCCTGGGAAAAACGCTCCCCGCCGATGCATAAGAATGCGATTTGACGTCCAGGAGCAGAAAAAAATGGAAGCCGCAAACATTATCGGAGCCTCATTTCTGCAGTGACCCGAAATGGCTGCACTACGCAGAGGAGGCCAGGAAAAGAGCGGCCTTCGTCCAGATACGCGAAAAGGCCCCGCACGGCGAGACCTTTTCATTTGGAGGGGATGACGGGAATCGAACCCGCATCATTAGTTTGGAAGACTAAGGCTTTACCACTAAGCTACATCCCCATTTCGAAGCTTCTGCGCTTCGAACAAGATTCAGTCTAGACCATAAAACTCTTGCTTTGCAAATCGGGGATTCCATGTCTCACTTGGCACCTCTCCCTTATCACTGCCGTACGGTGATGGTTAGCAAAACACGCCGACGAGCCTGAACGAAAAGAACTCCGCTCGTCGCATCGACGAATCTGCAGCTTATGCCTTCACATGTTTGCGCGGAAGCTTCTGGCAACGAGGGCACCAGTACAGCTTGCGAGCCGCGATTTCGGCCAGGGAAATCTGCGCCGAACATTTCCGGCACCCCATTCCCTGCCGCTGATAAACGTAGTACGCGTTATCGGGCCAAACCACGCCCTGTGGGTCGCGGTCTTCGGGCAAGGTAGTGATGATCTTGCCATCGCGAACGCCGTCTTCCATTACCGATACGATGTCCCACCAAAGTGATTTGGCCTTTTGAGCACTAAGTTCATTCGCCGGCAATTCCGGAGCGATTCGATTCCGGAATAGGGCTTCCGCTCGGTAGATATTGCCGACACCAGAAATGAGCGCCTGGTTCATGAGCACGATGCCAATGGCTGTCTTGGTCTTCATCAGGTTCGCCCGGAATTCCTTGAAGCCCGCTTCAAGCCGAATATCTGCGTCCGCTAAATCAGCCTGGCCTTTGGCTGCCCTGAAACGCACTGCGGACCCAATCAATGGATCCGGGCCGAGCTTATCCAGATGAATCTGGACCTGTTCGTATTCCAGAACCTCGCATGCAGTTGGCCCGCGCAAATCAGCCCAGCCGTGTTCGGAAACGATCCGCGCTCTAACTGCTCCTACCGGTGCGGGCGGGCCGGTGTACTTCTCAGCATCCGTACTGGCACTGGCTTCGATTTCACCAATCTTCCGAGGGGCGCCAATCGAGGAAGCACCCGTAAAGTAGCTGTCTCCCCCGAAATTGAACGCGCCATAGAGCCCCAGATGCACTCGCAGATAGAGATCGTTGGAAAAGCGGCAGAAGAGCTGCTTGCCCTTGGCAAAGGCCTGTTCCAGCTGATGGCCGTCGATGCGCGCGGCATCGGAGCTGAAACGGCCCTGCGGAGAAGTAACCAGGACCGTTTGCCCGCCAAAGACATCGTCGAACTGGCGGGCAAGTCGGTGAAGGGAATGACCTTCAGGCACGACTAGTCGATGACCTCGCCGGTCGTTTCATACGTGGCGATCTTGCCGATGCGGCGTACGTGGCGCTCCGCTTCGCTAAATGGTTCAGCGAGGAAGGCCTCGATAAGTTCCGCAGCTTCTTCTACTGAGTGCTGGCGCCCGCCAACGGCTATGACGTTGGCGTTGTTGTGCTCACGGGCCAATTTCGCGGTATCCATGTTCCACGCCAGTGCGGCGCGAATCCCTTCGACCTTGTTGGCAGCAATTTGTTCGCCGTTGCCGGAGCCGCCCAAGACGATACCCAGTGCGTCCACGCCCGCGCGCTGGTCATCAACAACAGCTTGTGCCGCGTTGATGCAGAATGCCGGGTAATCATCCTCCGGGTCATAGGACTTCGGGCCGTGGTTGACCATTTCGTAGCCCTTGGCGGTCAGGTGCTTTACCAGGTAGTCGCTGAGCTCAAGTCCTGCATGGTCAGTAGCGATATGCACGCGCATAGTCGATTGCCTCATTTACTAGGGAGGGTTCTTTTACTTTCCTATCTAGGATAGCGACCGCGGCACGCGCTCCGGCTACTTCTCAGCTGCGCATCACGGAGTATGAACCGAATAAGTCTCCGAGGCGTCCCAAAGCGTGCAATTTCGGGACGCTATTGGAAAATTGAGTAAATTGTTCGGCCCGATGACTTGCGCAATGCCCGGTCAAAGGTGACACAATAGACAGATATTCAATATTCATTTCACAACTTCCACCGGTGGATAGCCATCGCCAAGAATTGGAGAACCCATGCCAGGAATGAACCTCACTCGCGCCGAGGCCAGCGAACGCGCAAATCTGCTCAACGTTGACAGCTATGAGGTAAGCCTGGATCTTACTCGCGGTGAGCGCGTCTTCACTTCCAAGACTACGGTGCGGTTCTCCGCCACCGCCGGCGCTTCGACATTCATTGATGCAGTCACCGACTCGGTACGCTCCATCAATCTCAATGGCGTCGAGCTGGACCCAGCGCAGCATTCAGATGGCATCCGTATCCAGTTGCCGAACCTCGCCGCAGAAAACCTACTCGTGATCGACGCGGACGCGCTGTACATGAACACCGGCGAAGGCCTGCATCGATTCGTAGACCCAGTGGACCAGGAAGTCTACTTGTACACCCAGTTCGAGGTCGCGGACTGCCGGCGCATGTTCGCCGTCTTCGAGCAGCCTGATTTGAAGGCCACCTTCCAGTTCTCGGTCACCGCGCCAAAATACTGGAACGTTGTTTCCAACGCCCCGACTCCTGCGCCAGAGGAAAACGGGAATTCAGCAACTTGGGCCTTTGCCCCAACCCAGCGGATCTCGTGCTACATCACTGCCCTGATCGCAGGCCCCTACCAGGTCGCCCGCGATTCGCTGGTTTCCTCCAGCGGCCGCACCATCGAGCTGGGTGTCTTCGCCCGCGCATCCATGATGCAGTACCTGGACGTCGAGAACATCGTCACCGTGACCCGTCAGGGTTTCGAATTCTACGAGAAGAACTTCGGCACCCCATACCCATTCGAGAAGTACGATCAGTTGTTCGTTCCCGAATTCAACGCAGGCGCCATGGAAAACGCTGGAGCGGTGACCTTCCTCGAGGAATACATCTTCCGTTCCCGTCCAACCGGTGCCATGATTGAGCGCCGCGCGATCACCATCCTGCATGAGCTGGCACACATGTGGTTCGGTGACCTGGTCACCATGAAGTGGTGGAACGATCTGTGGCTCAATGAGTCCTTCGCAGAATTCATGTCCACTCTGGCGGCCGCGCAGAACACCGAGTTCACCAGCGCTTGGACCACCTTCAATACGTTGGAGAAGAACTGGGCCTACCGCCAGGACCAGTTGCCTTCCACCCACCCCATTGTCGCGGAGATCAATGACCTTGAAGACGTAGAGGTCAACTTCGATGGAATCACCTATGCCAAGGGGGCCAGCGTTCTGCGCCAGCTGGTAGCTTTCGTAGGCCAGGAAGAATTCATGGCTGGCGTACGCGAGTACTTCGCCAAGCATGCCTGGAAGAACACCGAGCTGCCAGACCTGCTCAAGGAACTGGAAGCCGCCAGCGGCCGCGATCTCAGCGGCTGGGGCGCATCCTGGCTGGAAACCGCTGGTGTGAACACCCTCAAAGCCGAAATTGAAACCGGCAATGACGGTGCTATTACGTCCTTTGCCATTCGCCAGTCCGCCGTTGCCCAGTTCCCGACTTTGCGCCAGCACCGACTTGCTGTTGGCTTCTACTCGCTCGATGAGGCCGGAACGCTGCAGCGCGTGCACCGCGAAGAACTTGATATCGATGGCGAGCTCACCTTCGTTCCCGCGCTGGCCGGCATGAAGCGCCCGGATTTGGTTCTGCTCAATGACGATGACCTGACCTACGCGAAGATCCGCCTGGATGAAGTTTCCTTGGCGACTGCCACCGAGCATCTGAAGGACTTCCAGGAGTCGCTGCCGCGCACTCTTGTTTGGTCAGCCGCGTGGGACTCTGTACGTGATGCCGAAGCCCCTGCAAGCACCTACGTCCAGTTGCTGCTGAACAATATTGGCCACGAGGTGGATTCCACGGTGATCATGGTGCTGTTGCGCCAGCTGAACACCTCGCTGGATCTTTTTGTTGCTGCAGAACGCAGCGAAGAACTTTCGGTGCAGGCTGCCGACCAGCTGTGGCAGCTGGCTTCCAATGCTGAAGCAGGCTCCGACGCGCAGCTGCAGTTCGTCAAGGCCTTCGCGCACCGCTCGCGCGCCGCCGCCCAGTTGGATCGCGTCAGGAACTTGTTCGACGGCTCGGCAAGCTTGCCAGGCCTGGCCGTTGACACCGATTTGCGCTGGTCCTTCGCAATCGCGCTGAGTGCCGGCGGCTACCTGAGCGATGCTGATCTCGACGCAGTTCTGGCCAGCGACGACACGGCCAAGGGCAAGGCCTCGTGGTACACCGCGCGAGCTTCCCGCCCAACTGCAGAAGCAAAGGCAGAGGCATTCGGGGCGGCAACCGCTGCTACCTTGTCCAACGATCAGCAAAGCGCCGTCATTTCCGGTTTCAACAACGTGCACCAGAACGCGTTGATCTCCGGATACGCCGAGGACTACTTCGGGCTGCTGGTCAACGCGTGGGAATCCTACTCGCATGAGATGGCCAAGCAAATTGTGATCGGCTTCTACCCCAGCTCCAACGTCTCGCAGGAAACTTTGGACCAGACGGATGCATTCCTGGAATCCCTGGGATCCAAGCACGCGGCGATGCGCCGTCTGCTGGTGGAATCGCGTGCCGACGTGGTCCGGGCTCTCGCTGCGCGTCGGGCGGACGCCGAGGCACTAGAAATCTAGGGTCGCTCGGATGGTGGCGGCG